>NZ_JBXUOW010000028.1:0-72467 GCF_057196645.1 Micromonospora sp. ATLC16 | reverse complement strand
GCCGCGGGCTGCTGTTCGCCGCCCCTGCCGCGGCGGCGGCCGCGCTGGCCGGGATCCTGCCGGGACTGCTCACCGCCGAGGAAGGCTCGGCCGACCCGCCGGCCGCCAGGGCCGACTGTACGGTGCGGTACCGGGCAGAGCAGGCGGCCGATGGTCACTTCCAGGCGCAGATCAGTGTGACGGGGAGCGGGCGACCCGCGGCCGGGCAACGGGCGCTGACCTTCACCCTGCCGGCCAGTCAGCACCTCCTCGACGTGCGGGGCGCTGCCTGGACGCACGACGAGCAGCGGGTCACCCTACGGCTGGCCGAGCCGTCGGAATCGGGCACGGGCGTCACGGCAACCCTGCACGGCCGGGTCGAGTCCGGTGGGCACGAGACGCCGGAACGGTTCAGTCTGGCGGGTGTCGCCTGCGAGCACGCCGGCACGCACGTACGGACAGCGGTCCTGGCCTCCACGTCGGCCGAGCCGGCGGCGTCGACGGAGCCGGCGGCGTCGAAGAAGCCGGCGGAGTCGAAGAAGGGGTCCCCCCGAGGGGGGTCAGGTTCGCCGAACGGGGGCAACCGGTCTCCGGACGGCGGCGGGGGCGGATCGGGTCAACCCGATGTCCGGCCGTCGGACGCACCATCGGCGACACCATCGGGCACGCCGACCAGCTCGACACCGACCACATCCGATCCGTCGATCTCCCCGAGCCCGTCGGCCTCCCCGAGCCCGTCGGCGACGATCAGCCCCACGTCCGACCCGTCGGCGACGTCGAGTCCGTCGGCGACCTCGCGCCCACCCAGCTCGTCGGCGCCGCCCGAACCGACTTCGGCGCCGACCACGGAACCTGCCGAAACCGCAGCGCCGACGCCCGAACAGACGCCGGTCGCAGCCTCGGTGACCTCCGTCACGCCGACGGCCGCCGACCAGGGTGGGGAAACCGACGACACGAACGCCTGATCAGTCGAAAACTTGATTGATTCCAGAAGAGTCGAGTAGGTTCGTCGGCATGACGGCCGACTTCGAGGCGCAGCTGCGGGCGGTCTCGTTGCGCGTGACCCGGCCCCGGTTGGCGGTGCTCGCGGCGCTGCGCGACCACCCGCACGTCGACACCGACACGGTGATCCGGCTGGTCCGTGCCGACCATCCCACCGTGTCCCACCAGGCGATCTACGATGTGCTGCGGGCGCTCACCGACGCCGGTCTGGTGCGGCGCATCCAGCCCACCGGGGCGACCGCCCGCTACGAGTCCCGGGTCGGGGACAACCACCATCATGTCGTGTGCCGCTCCTGCGGTGCGATCGCCGACGTGAACTGCGCCGTCGGCTACGCCCCCTGTCTGACCGCCTCCGTCGACCACGGGTTCGTGGTCGACGAGGCGGAGGTCGTCTACTGGGGCACCTGCCCTGAATGCGCGACCGCACGCACCACAAGTGAACCGCCAGGTCGGAAGGAAGCACATTGAGCAACGCAGAGCACGACGCCCCGTCCAGCGCCCAGGGCGTGGACGCCAAGGCGGCGGCCGGCTGCCCGGTCGCGCACGACTCCGTGACCGCCCACGGCAGCGAGAGCGAGAATCCGGCGATCGACTCGCCGACCCCGAAGACCGGCGGTCGTCCGCATACGAACCGGGACTGGTGGCCCAACCAGCTCGACCTCTCGGTGCTGCACGCCCACTCGTCGAAGGGCAACCCGCTGGGGGAGGACTTCAGCTACGCCAAGGAGTTCGCCAAGCTCGACGTCGAGGCGCTCAAGCGGGACATCACCGAGGTTCTCACCACCTCGCAGGACTGGTGGCCGGCCGACTTCGGCCACTACGGCGGCCTCATGATCCGGATGAGCTGGCACGCCGCGGGCACCTACCGCATCGAGGACGGGCGCGGTGGCGCCGGTGACGGCGGGCAACGCTTCGCCCCGCTCAACAGCTGGCCGGACAACGCCAACCTGGACAAGGCGCGCCGCCTGCTGTGGCCGGTGAAGCAGAAGTACGGCCAGCAGATCTCCTGGGCCGACCTGCTCGTGCTGGCCGGCAACGTGGCCCTGGAGTCGATGGGCTTCAAGACCTTCGGATTCGGCTTCGGCCGGGAGGACGTCTGGGAGCCCGAGGAGATCTTCTGGGGTCCGGAGGACACCTGGCTGGGTGACGAGCGCTACGTCTCCGAGAAGGAGATGGCGCAGGGCGTCGGCGCGACCGAGATGGGCCTGATCTACGTCAACCCCGAGGGCCCGCGCGGCAACGCGGACCCGCTCGCGGCGGCGCACTACATCCGGGAGACCTTCGCCCGGATGGCGATGAACGACGAGGAGACCGTCGCGCTGATCGCCGGTGGCCACACCTTCGGCAAGACCCACGGCGCCGGTGTCGCCGACAACCACGTGGGCCCGGAGCCCGAGGGTGCGCCGCTGGAGACGCAGGGCCTGGGCTGGCTGAGCACGTACGGCAGCGGCAAGGGCGCCGACACCATCACCAGCGGTCTCGAGGTCACCTGGACCGACCGGCCGACGCAGTGGAGCAACCGCTTCTTCGAGATCCTCTTCGGCCACGGGTGGGAACTGACCACCAGCCCCGGCGGTGCCAAGCAGTGGGTCGCCAAGGACGCCGAGGCAATCATCCCGGACGCCCACGACCCGTCGAAGAAGCACAAGCCGACGATGCTCACGACCGACCTGTCGCTGCGCGTCGACCCGGCGTACGAGAAGATCTCCCGCCGGTTCCTGGAGAACCCGGACGAGTTCGCGCTGGCCTTCGCCAAGGCGTGGTTCAAGCTGCTGCACCGCGACATGGGTCCGGTCAGCCGCTTCCTGGGGCCGTGGGTGCCGGAGCCCCAGCTGTGGCAGGACCCGGTGCCGGCCGTCGACCACGAGCTGGTCGGTGACGCCGACATCGCGGCGCTGAAGGCGAAGGTCCTGGAGTCCGGCCTGACCACCGCCCAGCTGGTCAGCACCGCCTGGGCCTCGGCCGCGAGCTTCCGGTACACCGACAAGCGCGGCGGCGCCAACGGCGCCCGCATCCGCCTCGAACCGCAGCGCAACTGGGAGGTCAACCAGCCGGAGCAGCTCGCGACGGTGCTGAGCACCCTGGAGGGCATCCAGCAGGAGTTCAACTCGGCGGGCGGGGCCAGGATCTCCCTCGCTGACCTGATCGTGCTGGCCGGTTCGGCCGCGGTGGAGAAGGCGGCCCGGGACGCCGGTGTCGAGATCACCGTCCCGTTCCATCCGGGCCGCACCGACGCCAGCCAGGAGCAGACCGACGTCGAGGCGTTCCGGGTCATGGAGCCGCGTGCCGACGGGTTCCGCAACTACCTGCGGGCTGGCGAGAAGACCCAGCCGGAGGTGCTGCTGATCGACCGGGCGTACATGCTGAACCTGACCGCGCCCGAGATGACCGTGCTGATCGGCGGCCTGCGTTCCCTCGGTGCCAACGTCGGTGGCAGCCAGCCCGGCGTGCTCACCGACCGGCCCGGTGTGCTCACCAACGACTTCTTCCGCAACCTGCTCGCCCCGGGCACCCGCTGGAAGGCGTCGGAGTCCGACGAGCACGTGTACGAGATCCGTGACGTGACCACCGACCAGGTGACGTGGACCGCCACCGCGGTCGACCTCATCTTCGGCTCGAACTCCCAGCTCCGAGCGCTCGCCGAGGTCTACGCCAGCGACGACGCCCGCGGCAAGTTCGTGGCCGACTTCGTGGCCGCTTGGACCAAGGTGATGGAACTGGACCGGTTCGACCTCGCCTGATCCGACATCCCACGACGGGCCCCGGGCGATCAGCAACGATCGCCCGGGGCCCGGCGCATCCGAGGTCCGCGATGTGCGACCGGCCCCTCAGCCCTTCAGGCCGGTGTGGGCCAGGCCCTCGATGAACTGCCGCTGCGCGATCACGAAGATCACCAGGATGGGGATGGCGGTCATCGAAGCCGCCGACAGCTGCACGTCCCACATCGGCCCGCCGTAGGCGTCGACGAACTGGGTCAGCGCCTGCGGCAGGGTGAACTTCTCCGGTGTGGAGAGGAAGACGATCGGCTCCAGGTACAGGTTCCAGCTGTGCAGGAAGGTGAAGATCGCCACCGCGCCGAGCGCCGGACGGGCCAGCGGCAACGCGATCCGCCAGAAGGTGGCGAAGCGGCCCAGCCCGTCCACCCGCGCCGCCTCCTCCAACTCGGCGGGGAGGGTGATGAAGAACTGCCGCATGATGAAGGTGGCCAGCACGCTCGGCGCGCCGAGGATCGGCACCAGGATCAGCGGCCAGTGGGTGTCCACCATGCCCCACGAGTTGAACATGCGGAACAGCGGGACGATCGTCACCTCGCTGGGGATGAGCAGCCCGACCAGCACCACCACGAACAGCACCTGCTGACCCGGAAAGCGGATCCGGGCGAAGGCGTACCCGGCCAGCGACGAGACAGCCAGGGTGCCGACCGTGACCACCGCCGCGATGTATCCGCTGTTGAGGTACTGCTGCGCGAACGGTTGCAGCTCGAAGACCCGGCGGTACGCGGAGAGGCTGGCCTCGGTCGGGATCAGCGACGGTGGGAAGGCGAAGATGTCGCCTACCGGTTTCACCGACGAGGTGACCATCCACCAGGTGGGGAAGACGAACGGCAGGGCCAGCAGACAGAGCACGCCGTAGAGCGCGACCCTGGCCCGTACGGAGAGCCTACTGTTCATGGAAGACCCACTTCCTGCGCATCCGCCACTGCACGACGGTGAGCACCAGCACGATCAGGAAGAGCAGCACCGACAGCGTGGCCCCGTATCCGAACTGGTGGAACTGGAACGCCCGCTGGTACAGGTAGTAGACGAGCACCGTGGTCGAGGTGCCCGGCCCGCCCTGGGTGAGCACGGCGATCTGGGCGAACACCTGCAACGACCCGACCACCGTGATGATCGAGGTGAGCAGGATGGTCGGGCTGATCAGCGGCACGGTGATCCGCCGGAACCGGGTCCAGGCGTTGGCGCCCTCGACCCGGGCCGCCTCGTACAGCTCCGCCGGCACGCCCTGCAGGGCGGCCAGGAACAGCACCATGTTCAGGCCGACGTTCTTGACCACCTGCACCACGATCACCGACAGCAGTGCCGTCCAGTCGCCGCGCAGCCAGTTCGGTCCGTCCACACCGGCCATGCCCAACGTCCCGTTGACGCCGCCGTTGTCCTGGAGCAGGAACCCCCACACGATCGTCCAGGCGACCAGCGAGACGACCACCGGGGAGAAGAACAACGTCCGGAACACGACGGTGCCGCGTAACCGCTGGTTGAGTAGCACCGCGAGCAGCAGGGCCAGACTGAGGTTGAAGATCACCAGGCCGACCGAGAACAGCGCGGTGACCCGCAGCACCGACGGCAGGTTCGGGTCGTCGGCCATGGCCTGGTAGTTGCCCGCGCCGACGAACTCGAAGGTGCCGGCGAGCACGTTCCACTCGTGCAGGCTGTACCAGAAGACCAGCCCGAGCGGGATCAGCACGAACAGCACCGAGCCGGCGAGCTGCGGCGCGACGAAGAGCAGCCCGGCGAGCTGGTCGCGGCGGCGGGCCGTCCACCAGCCACGCCGCCGGTGCGGGATTGCCCCGCCGGGGGCGGACCGGTGACCGGCCCGCCCCACGCTGTCCCTGGTCAGGACCGACATGGCTCGTCCCTACTTCGCCAGCAACGGGTTGATCGCGGTGCAGACGCCGTCGAGTACGCCCCGAACGTCGGCGTCCGGCCGCCACATCGGGTCCAGCGCGGCCCGGACCGCCTGGTTCAGCTCGGCCTGGCCGGTGTGGCTGGGCTTGACCACCCCATCGGCGATTCCGTCGATCACCACCTCCTGCAACTGCTCCGGGCTCAGCAGCGGGTTGGTCTTGGCGAGGGTCTCGGCGGTGAGCAGTGAGGTACGCGGCGGCGGGAAGAACTGCGCCAGCTTCGCCGAGTTGGCCGGGTTGGTCAGGTAGGCCAGGAAGTCGGCGGCGGCCTCGGCGTTGCGGCCCTGCTTGAACACCCCCATGCCGCCCTGACCGATCACCGCGTACTCACCCTTCGGGCCGGCGGGCAGCGGCACCAGGTCCCAGTCGAACTTCTGGCCCTCCAGCAGCGACGCGCGGGAGATCTGGGTGATGGTCATGCCGGCGTCACCGGCGAAGAAGTCGGCGGTGGTACCCGGGCCCGGTAGCGCCTTGTCGTCGAAGATCCCCCGGTGCAGGACGGTCATCGCCTCGACCATCTCGGCGGAGTTGAAACCGCAGGTGCGGCCGTCCTCGCTCCACGCCTGCGCGCCCCAACCGGTCCACACGGTGGACAGGAAGTCCCAACCCTTGTAGTCGAAGTCCCGAACCACCAGGCCCGCCTTACCGGTCTCCGCCTGCACCGCCTTCGCCGTGTCCAGCGCGTTCTGCCAGGTCCACTGGCCGGCGGCGATCAGGTCGGCCGGGCTGCGCGCGCCGGAGGACTTCACCAGGTCGGTGTTGACGAACACCCCGAACGGCGAGGTGGAGAAGGGGTACGCGTACAGCTTGCCGTCGGCCTGCCACAGCTTCGTCGCGGCCGGGGCGAGTTCGTCGAAGCCGTACCCCTCGGTGCCCTTGAGGGTGTCGTCCAGCGGCACCAGCGCGCCGGAGGTGACGAAGTCGGGCGCGGAGTTCTCCAGCACCCAGGCCAGGTCGGGCGGATTGCCGCCGGCGATCTGGGTGGTCAGGGTGGTGGTGTAGCTCTCGAACGGGATCGGGTCGAAGGTGACTCCGGCGACGTCCGGGTTCGTCGCGGTGTACTCGGCGGCGATCTCGTTGAACAGCTTCAGGTGGGCCTCGTTCGCCGACCAGGTGGTCATCCGCAGGGTGACCGGGCCGTCGGACTCGGCGGAGCCGCCGCCGCAGGCGGTCAGGCCGAGCAGCGCGGTGAGCGCGACGACGGCCGTCAACCGGTTCCTCATCAGGTTATGTCCTTCCTCAGTAGCCGGCGATGTCGGGCCAGCGCAGCTCGACACCGGAGTCGGCGAGGCGGTTCTGGAAGTCGGCCAGCAGGCCGGGGGTGTAGCGCACCGCGCGGGGGGTGACCCGCCGGGCCAGGCAGAAGTCCGCGAGCAGACCGGCGACCTCGCCGACGTTCCACTCGACGGGGTGCAGGCGGTAGGAGCCGTTGGTGATGTGTGTGGTGCCGATGTTCTTGCCGGCGGGCAGCAGGTTCTCCACCCGGCGGGGGATCAGGGCGCCGAGCGGGATCTCGAAGGGGCAGGAGGCCACGTCGACGTAGTTGTCGCCGCCGGTGGAGGGGTGCAGGTCGATGCGGTACATGCCGACCCCGACCGAGTCGGCGTAGCTGACCGCGCCCTTGTCGCCCCGGATCTCCAGGGAGAGGTCCTGCTCGACGACGGTGTACTCGGCGCGGATGCGGCGCGACTCCCGGATGTAGGGCGCCTGGGCCAGGCCGCTGTGGGTGACGTCGCCGCCGGTGGCGGCGGTGCCGGTGCCGGTGACGTCGCCGCGCAGCCGCAGGCTGGGGAAGCCGGTGCCGCCGTCGGCGCGGGGCGCCTCGGTCTGGAGCCAGTAGAGCACCGACAGGGACAGCTCCCGGGCCGCCGCGATTTGCGCGTCCGGATCGGCTACGTCGATGACCGGCTGCTCGAAGTAGTCGAGCATCGGCCAGTTGACCAGGCAGATGTCGCTGTCGTACGCGCCGGGGACGAAGTTGCGCCGGGCGGCGATCCGGCGGAACGTCCACAGGTTCCCGTCGCCGGGGTTGACCCGCTGGTCGGCCTGGACCAGCCAGGGATCGTCGTCCGGATTCGGGGTGAAGCTGCGTTCGGAGATCGCCAGGGTGCGCGGGTTGGGGGAGCGGAACGACAGCATCCGGTCGCCCCAGAACGGCGGCCGGTACGCCCGCCAGAAGTCGTACGCCGCCGGCTTGTCGATGGTGTGGTCGCCGTCGACGTGGTCGACCGCGAAGCACACCGACACCGCCTGCATGTTCGTCGGCTGCGCCTGCTCCGGGGCGCTCGGCTCACCGGTGTCGGCGCGGGACTCGAAGCCGGTGACGTATTCGGTGCCGGTCAGTGGCAGCAACTCGCCGGTCTCGGTGGCGTCCAACACGTACGGCGCGGTCAGGTACAGCCGCTCCCCGGTGTGCCGGTGCGCCACGGTGACCCCGGTGACCCGGTCGCCGTCGGTGTCGGCGGCCACCGGCCGGTACGGCTGGAGCACCCGCAGCCGCCCGGATCCCCGGTACGGCCCCAGCATGGCCTCCAGCACCGCCACCGCGACCCGGGGTTCGTGGCAGAGTCGACTGACGTGTCCGGCGCCCGGATTGAGCGCGGTGGTGCGCCGAGCCCGGTCGGTGAGCGGATACCAGCGCCGGTAGTGCTCCCGGATGCCGTCACGCAGTGCCCGGTAGCTGGCGGTGACGCCGAAGCGCTCCACCCAGGAGTGCTCGTCGGGCGGTACGGCCTGGCTGGTGAGTTGCCCGCCGAGCCAGTCGTACTCCTCGGTCAGCAGCACGCTGCGGCCGGCGCGCAGCGCGGCCAGGGCGGCGGCGACGCCGCCGAGCCCTCCGCCGACGACAAGTACTTCGGCCTGCATCTCGGGCACGGTCGGTCCTCTCATGGAACGGTCCAGGGTCGCCGACGGCGGCGTGGCGACCGGGGTGGGCGGGTCAGGGTCGGGGTGGCAGGAGGGTTACGCCGTCGACCGGTTGGCACGGCAGCAGCCGCTGGGTCACGGTGCCGGGCGTCGCGGCGAGCAGTCCGGTGAGCACCTCGACGGCCTGCCACCCCATCTCGCGGCGGGGGATCCGGAAGCCGGTGAACTCCCGGTCGCTGGTCGTCGGCCGGGTCGGGTCGCCCAGGGCCAGGATGGACAGGTCGGCGGGCACGGTCAGGCCGCGCTCGGCGGCGACGGTGGCCAGGGCGACACCGTCGGCGTACTCCTCGACCACCACGGCGGTGACCCCGGCGTGCAGCAGCGCGTCGAGCAGGTCGGTGGGGGAACGGTCGGTGGGTTCGTGCCGGGCCGGCAGCCCGGCCGCGTCGAGGGTGGCCCGGTATCCGGCGAACCGGTCGGTGTGTGACTCCGGGCCGGTGCCCTGGCCGAGGTACGCCAGCCTGGTGTGACCGACGTCGAGGGCACGCCGGAGCACATCGGCGGTGGCGGTGGCGTAGTCCGCGCCGACGTACGGCACCGGTCCACCCGCGTCGTCGCGTCGACCGACGGAGACGAACGGATGCCCCTCGGCGACCAGCCGGCCCAGCTCGTCGCGGTCCAGTGAGCGACCGAGTAGGACGCAGCCGTCGGCCAGCCGCAGCCGGTTGTCGTCGTGGAAGATTCGCCGCCGGCCGTCGGTGACCGGGGCGCTGGTGAGCAGCAGCAGGTCGCACCCGAGGCGCTCGGCGGACTCCTCGATACCGACCAGGAACGGATGGTAGAAGTCACCGGTGCCGGCCGGGAAGACCGGCTCGTAGGTGAAGACGCCGAGGATCCGGTTGAGCCGGGCGGCGAGCCGCCGGGCCACCGGGTCGGCGACGTATCCGGTGGACCGGATGGCGCCCAGCACCCGTTCCCGCGTCTCCGGGGCGATCCGGACGCTGCCGTCGTCGCGGCCGTTGAGCACCAGCGAGACCGTCGCCTGGCTGACGCCGGTCATCCGGGCGATGTCCTGTTGGGTCACCCGCCTACGCGATCCGGTCACTTTCCGTGTCCAATCGTTTCTGCGCTAATACGCATTAGCTACGCTGGTGTGAAATCCTGCGACCCGCCACCGCCCGCCGTCAACCCCCATCGCCGGAAAATCTCTCCGAATAATCGGCGTGATAATTCGTATTAGCGCCTTGACCCGGGCTCGTCGCCGACCGCAGACTCATCGATCACAAGGTTTGCTCCCTCATGGAGCCCGATCTCACGCACGGTCACCGGCAATCGGTGCGGCGACCGCCGCCCACCCCTGCCACCATCGGCCAGCCACGTCCCAGCCGGCAGCGCCGGCCCCACCACCGTCCCCTGCTCCGCCATCGACGAGCGTCCCACTCACGATCGGAGATCCGCATGACCGACCGATCCCTACCGGAACCCGCCTCGGTGACCCGCCGTGGCCTGCTGCGCGGCGCGGCCCTGATCGGCACCGCCACCGCCGCCGGCACGGCCCTCGGCGGCACCCTGGCCGCCGGTCCCGCCCTCGCCGGCCCGGCCGGCTTCCCCAACTACCGGTACGTCCGCGACGCGTTCGCCGGGCCGCTGCGGTACAACCCCACCGGTGAGATGATCTTCCCCTGCGTACGCGGGGTCTACGACAAGATCTCCGGTGCTCGGGGGCGGTACTACCTCTACTACGCCCCGCACGACGCGCCGGGCGGCATCTGCCTGGCCTACGCCGACCGGCTCGAAGGCCCCTACACCGAGCACCCCGGTAACCCGATCGTCGACCGGGTGCTGCCCACCACCACGGTCAGCCACGTCTCCTCACCGCACGTGGTGTGGAACGCCTCCACCAGGGAGTTCTTCCTCTACTTCCACGGGGAGAACTTCACCACCCGGGTGGCCCGCTCCCGCGACGGCATCACCTTCACCAACGAGACGCCGATCCTGAGCACCCGGCTGGTGCCGAACACCACCGAGACCTCGTACGCCCGGGTCTTCGAACACTCCGTCGCCGGAAAGAACAACAAGTACGTCATGCTCTTCATGGGTGCGCACACCGTCGGCCCCGGCACCCGCAAGATCTTCTGGGGTTGGTCACCGAACGGCTGGGACCAGTGGCAGTTCGCCCCGAACCCGCTGATCTCGCCGGCCGGTGACGGGTTGACGGACATCTCCAGCCCGCACCTGCTCGAACGCAACGGCACCAGCTACGTCGCCTACCACGGCAACGACGGACGGATCCGGCTCACCGAGGTCGGCAACAACTTCGACCGGGAGCTGCACCTCGGGGTCTTCCACGCCCCGATCGCCTCGGACAACGGTCGAGTCGCCGCGCCGGCCTTCGGCACCGACGGCGGCGTCTCGTACATGATCTACGAGGCCGGACCCCGGCTGGACGCCCGGATCTGCATCGCTCGCGCCGTCTGACCGGGTGCGGGGCCAACCCCCGCACCGGCGCCCAGGCCCGCCGCCGGCTGGTCACTGCCGTCGAACGGAGACGCCGTCGCGCCGGCCCGGTACCGGAAGACGTGCCGGTAGGTCTGCGGGGTCATCCCGCTGATCCGGCCGAAGTGCTGGCGCAGGTTGGCGCCGCTGCCGAAGCCGGTACGGTGCGCGATCCGCTCGATCGGATCCTCGGTGGTCTCCAGCAACTCCTGTGCCCGCCGGACCCGCTGCTCCAACAGCCACTGCAAGGGCGTGGTACCGAGCGAGTCGCGGAACCGGCGGGCCAGGGTGCGCGGGCTCAGGTTGGCCGCGCGGGCCAGGTCGTTGACCGACAGCGGCCGGTCGAGGCGTTGCCGGGCCCACTCCAGCACCGGGCTCAGGTCGGCCGGGGAAACTCCCCGCACCGGCGGCGCCGGATACTGGGTGTGGTCGGCGCCCCGCTGCGGCGCCACCACCATCCGCCGGGCCACCTCGGCTGCCACCGCCGCACCGTGGTCCAGCCGCACCAGGTGCAGGCACAGATCGATGGCGGCGGCCGTGCCGGCCGAGGTGAAGATGTTGTCCTCCGCCACGTACAGCACCCGGGGGTCGAGGTCGACCAGCGGGAACCGGCCGGCGAAGTCCTGCGCGTTCATCCAGTGCGTGGTGGCGCGGCGACCGTCGAGCAGGCCGGCTGCGGCGATCGGGTACGCGCCGGTGCAGATGCCGACGATGCGGCTACCCCGCGCGTACGCGATGCGTAGCGCCTCGATCAGCTCTGCCGGGGGACTGGTCTGGATCGGCCGGGCGCAGCCGGGCACCAGCACGGTGTCGGCCTCGACCAGACCGTCCAGGCCGTACGCGGGGTCGAGCCACGAGCCCCCCGTGGTACGCAGCGGGCCCGGCTCGGCCGCGCACAGGCGCATCTCGTACCACGGGTCGACGATGTCCCGTCGGTCGGTGCCGAACACCTCCTGCGGAACAGCCAGCTCGAAGATCGGCAGGTTGTCGGTCACCGCCACCGCGACGACGTGCGGACGCATGGCAGGAATCTAACGCACTTCGGCGTCAATCCTGCTGTCCCGGTCGGCCGGCCTGGACGACGGTGATCACATGACGCAGACCCGTGCCACGCCGGTGACCGGCGGTCGGCTGACCGCCGCCCAGGGCACCGCTCTCTACGTCGGTGCCGTACTGGGTACCGGCGTGATCGCGCTGCCTGCGCTGGCGGCCGAGGCGGCCGGCCCCGCCTCGCTGCTCGCCTGGCTGCTGCTCGTGATCGTTTCCGCTCCACTGGCGGCTACGTTTGCCGCACTCGGTTCCCGTCACCCGGACGCCGGTGGCGTGTCGACGTACGCCCGGATGGCTTTCGGACCGCGGGCGGCGGCCGTCGTCGGGTGGTGTTTCTACTTTGCGGTGCCGCCGGGCGCATCCGCGGCGGCGCTGTTCGGCGCCGCCTACGTCGAGGCGGCGGTCGGCGGCGGTACGCTGACCATCGCGGTCACGGCGGCGCTGTTGATGGTCGCGGTCACCGCCACCAACCATGCTGGTGTCCAGCTCGCTGGGCGGGTGCAGCTTGCGCTCGCCGCAGCGCTGGTCGCGTTCCTGCTGCTGGCGGTGCTGTTGTCGCTGCCGCATGCGGACGCCGCGAACCTCACGCCCTTTGCCCCGCACGGCCTGCCAGCCGTCGGCCCCGCGGCGGCGCTGCTGATGTGGAGCTTCGTCGGCTGGGAGGCGATCACCCATCTGACCGGCGAGTTCCGCCGTCCGGAGCGGGACCTGCCCCGGGCCACCGCCGCGGCGGTCGTCGTGGTCGGTGCGCTGTATCTGGCGGTGGCCTTCGCGACCGTCGCCGTGCTCGGCACGGCGGCGGCGGGGTCCGCGGCGCCGCTTGGCGAGTTGTTCGCGGTCGCGCTCGGCGGCGACGCCCGCTGGTTGGTTGCCGGGGCTGCGTTGCTGCTGACCTTCGGTGCGATGAACGCCTACTACGCCGGTGCGGCGAAGCTCGGTGCGGCGCTCGGCCGCGACGGGGCGTTGCCCGACTGGCTCGCCCGGGGCAGTGTGGCCGGCGAGGTACCCCGCCGCAGCCTCGTCGTCACCGCCACCCTGGCGTTCCTCGCGTTGGGCGGGGTACTGCTCACCGGTCTCGGCACCCACTCGCTGGTGCTGCTGACGACCAGTTCCTTCATCACCGTCTACGTGATCGGTGTCGCGGCGGCGTTGCGGCTGCTGCCTCGCCGCAGCGCCGCCTGGTACGCCGCCGCCGCGACCATCGGCGTGGTGCTGTTCCTCCTGGTAATGACCGGTGTCTACCTGCTCTGGCCGGTGGCGGTGACCGGGGCGGCGCTGCTGTACCTCCGGGTGCGGGGTCGAATCCGGTCCTGACCGGTGACGCACCCGCCGGGGTTCGGGGCTCGGCGGGTGCGTCACCGGTTCGGCACCGACCCGACGGCGGCGGAAGGTGGGTGCGACGAACAGCAAGGTGCCCCACCAGAGCACCGTCGCGGTGCACCTCGGCCAGCAGGTCGACGCAGTCGGGCAGGTCGGCCGGCTGGCGTTCGCGGATGGTGAGCGAGGTCATCAGGTCATTCTCAGGCGGCTCGCAGGAATGCGGACGCAGGGGCTTGCCGGGCGATTGAACAAGCGTTTAATCTGGTGTCGTGACGTCCCTGGGCGGAGCTTCGGAGGAGCGCGGCGGCGAGTTGGCCACCGCGAGCCGCATCCGTGACGCCGCCATCGCTCGTTTCGCCCGCGACGGCTTCCGGGTCGGGCTACGCACCATCGCCGCGGACGCCGGAGTGACCGCCGGTCTGATCGTGCACCACTTCGGCTCGAAGGACGGGCTCCGTCACGCCTGCGACGAGTGGGTGCTGGAGATCATGCGCCGGGAGAAGGAGAAGGCGCTCACCGACGGCACCGGGACGATGCTGCTCGCGCAGATGGCCCAGGTCGAGCAGTTCGCGCCGATGGTGCAGTACCTGCTGCGCAGCATGCAGGCCGGCGGGAAGTTGGCCGCCCAGCTGATCGAGCACATGATCAGCGACGCCGAGGCGTACCTGTCGGCGGGGGAGGCGGCCGGGGTGGTGCGGCCCAGCCGGGATCGGGCCGCCCGCACCCGCTACCTGGCCTACCAGGCGACCGGCAGCATGCTGCTCTGGTTCACCCTGCACGGTGCCGACGCGGAGCCCGAGAAGTTTCCCGCCCTGTTCCGCCAGTACATGGACGAACTGGCGCTGCCGGCGCTGGAGCTGTTCACCGAAGGGCTGCTCGTCGACCGGTCGATGCTCGACGAATACCTGATGTACGTGCCGGATCCGCCGTCGGCCGCATCGAACGCTGCCGACCAGGACGGTACGGCGAGCTGAACCGCCACCACGCCGCGGCGTGGCCCACTCATCCGCGCACCACCGCGGAACCACACCGGACTCCGCGCGACGCTGCCCCGGATCCGTTGATCGACCACATCGCACCCCGGTACGCCCGGGACTACCTCGAATGAGGTCAACGACAATGACTGCTGCCATCGACATCCACCACCTCGACAAGTCCTTCGGCCGGGTCAAGGCACTTGACGGGCTCGACCTGCGCGTCGACCCCGGCACCGTGCACGGCTTCCTCGGCCCCAACGGCGCCGGTAAGTCCACCACCATCCGGATCCTGCTCGGGCTGCTGCGCGCCGACGGCGGCCAGGCCCGGCTGCTCGGCGGCGACCCCTGGGCCGACGCGGTCGCCCTGCACCGACGGCTCGCCTACGTGCCCGGCGACGTGGAGCTGTGGCCCAACCTGACCGGCGGCGAGGCGATCGACCTGTTCGCCCGGCTACGCGGCGGCACCGACCCGGTCCACCGGGACGAGCTGTGCCAGCGCTTCGACCTGGACCCGAGCAAGAAGGGCCGCACCTACTCCAAGGGCAACCGGCAGAAGGTGGCATTGATCGCGGCACTGGCCAGCGACGTCGAGCTGCTCCTGCTCGACGAGCCGACCGCCGGGCTGGACCCGCTGATGGAGGCGGTGTTCCAGGAGTGCATCCGCGAGGTCAAGGACGCCGGACGCACCGCGCTGCTGTCCAGCCACATTCTCGCCCAGGTCGAGGTGCTCGCCGACCAGATCTCGATCATCCGGCAGGGAAAGATCGTCGAGACCGGCTCGCTCACCGAACTGCGCCACCTCACCCGTACCTCGGTCGAGGCGGTCACCGACCGGCCGGCCGACGGCCTGGCCAACCTGGCCGGCGTGCACGGCCTGCGCACCGACGACGGCCAGGTCCGCTTCGAGGTCGACGGCGACCAACTCGCCGTCGTGGTACGCGAACTCGGTGACCTCGGTGTGCAGGGACTGACCGTCCGGCCGCCGACACTGGAGCAACTCCTGCTGCGTCACTACGGCGACCAGCTCGTCCACGGTGGTGCCGGGAAGGTGGCGTGATGACCGCGACGACGCTCGACCGCGCGGCGCCGGCCGGTACCGGTACGGGCACCGCCGTCACCGGAACCGGCAGCCTGCTGAGGTTCATGCTGCGCCGCGACCGGATCCGGCTGCCCGCCTGGACGCTCGGTCTGCCGCTGCTGATGACCTACTTCGCCGCCGCGCTGGACACCATCGCGCAGACTCCGGAGGATCTGGCGGGGCTGACCGCGTTCACCAGCAGTCCCGCCGGTGCCCTCTTCGGTGGACCCGGCCTCGGTTTCGACGACCTGACCATCGAACGTTTCCTCGCTGGCCAGTACGGCCTCTACGTGCTGATCGGCGCAGGTCTGATGGGCCTGCTCACCGTGGTCCGGCACACCCGGACCGAGGAGCGGACCGGGCGGGCCGAGCTGGTCCGCGCCAACGTGGTAGGTCGGCACGCCCAACTGACCGCCGCGCTGACCCTCACCGCCGTGATGGCGGCGCTGGTCGCCCTGCTGATCGGTGCGATGCTGACCAGCCGGGGCTTCGACCCGGGTGGCTCCCTGCTGTTCGGCGCTTCCGTCGGTGCGGTGGCCCTGGCCTTCGCCGGCATCGCCGCGGTCACCGTCCAGTTGTCGGAGTACCCGCGGGCCGCCTCCGGCATGGCCGGGGCGGCGCTCGGGGCCGCGTTCGTGTTGCGCGGCCTCGGTGACATGGCGGCGGTGCAGGGCAGCGGACCGTCCTGGCTGTCGTGGCTGTCGCCGATCGGCTGGTCCCAGCAGACCGCCCCGTACGTCCACGACCGCTGGTGGCCGTTGGCCGTCTCGCTGGCCTTCGCGGCGGCGACCGCCGCCGCCGGCTACGTCCTGTCGGCGCGACGCGACTTCGGCGCCGGCCTGGTGCCGCCCCGACCGGGTTCGCCACGGGCCGCGAGCTGGCTGGCCGGCCCGTTCGCGTTCGCGTTCCGGCTGCACCGGGCGAGCCTGATCGGCTGGAGCGTGGCGCTGTTGACCGCCGGCGTGGCCTACGGCTCCTTCACCCAGCCTCTGCTGGACGGCTTCGAGGACGCACCCGAGGACCTGGTGGAGGTCATGGGTGGTGGTTCTGGTGACCTGCTCGCCGGCTACCTCGGCATGATGGGCCTGACCATGGCACTCGTCGTCGGGGTCTACGCGGTGCTCGCCGTGCAGTCGCTGCGCGCCGAGGAGACCGAGGGACGGGCCGAGCCGGTGTTGGCGACATCGGTGAGCCGGACCGCCTGGCTCGGCAGTCACATCGCCGTCGTGGCGCTCGGCGTACCGTGGCTGCTGCTGGTCGCCGGCGGAGGCATGGGGGTCGGCGCGGCGGCTAGCACCGGCGACGCGGGTCTGCTCGGTGACCTGCTGGTCGGCCACCTCGCGCACACCCCGGCGGTCTGGCTGGTCCTCGCGTTAGCCGCCCTGCTCTACGCGGCTGCACCGAGGATGCTGCCGGTGATCTGGGTGGTGCTCGGCTACGGGTTGATCGCCGGCTACTTCGCGCCGACTCTGGAACTACCCGAGGGTGTGCTGCGGTTGTCGCCCTTCGAGCACGTGGGGGAGTACCCGCTGGAGGACGTCAACGTGGTCGCGGTGGTGGTGCTGACCGTGCTCGCGGCTGCCCTCGCTCAGGTTGCCATGGTCGCCTTCCGCAGGCGGGACCTGGCCGGCGGCGCCTGACCCGGTGCGAGCCTGCCGACGTGGCACGTGGCGCGTCGGCAGGCTCGGGCGCGGCGGGTGCGCGGTGCCGCAGGTGCGGACAGGTGACTGTCAGTCCCGGTGCGGCATCGGGAAGCCCGCCACCACGATGCCGTACAGCAGATGGTCGGCGACCAGAGCCAACTGTTCGTGCCAGTCGGCCAACCGTCGGTCGATGCCGAGGGCCGGCGCGATGGTGGTGTGGAAGCTGAGCAGCAGCGTCATGCCGTAGAGCGGGCCGACCCAGATCCGATGACGTAGGCGTTTGGGTAGCGCGCCGAAGGCCAGCCCGGCACCGAGCCCGTAGCTCCAGTGCGCCACCGCCAGAGCCGCCGGGTGCTGATCGCCGGACAACCGGTCGAGCAGTCCGGGCACCAGCTTCTCCATCACCGACTTCGGTGGCGAACTCTGCACGAGATTCAGGGAGGTGGTGGCCTGGCGTAGCCCGGACATCGCCATCGCGGCGATGACCCCTCGGATGCCACTCCGCATGATGATCGTCGCGCGTGCCGACAGCTCCATGCCCCGTTCCAATCCGTAGCCGCAGTAGCGCGGCTACCCGCGCCTCGCTGCGCCAAACGTCCCGCTCACCGCAGAACAGGCGCGGTGGACGCTCGGGGCACGACTGTCAGAGGTTGTCCCGCACCCAACCGGCGAGGACGCTGGCGCAGCCGTCCACCGACTCCTGCCAGCTGCGCTCAGCCCCGTCGCCGGCCTCGTCGCTCACCTGCTTCACCACGCGTACCGGTACCCCGAGGGCGTGCGCCGTCGACGCCACCGCGTACCCCTCCATGTCGACCAGGTGGGCGCGGCGGCTCAGGGCCGCGCGGGCCTCGTCGTCGGCGATGAACCGGTCGCCGGTGGCCAGCGTCGGGCCGTCGCCCAGGGCCAGCGGCGCGCCGACGGTCTGACCGGTGAGCCGGCGGATGAACTCGGTGTCCAGGTCGTGCTGGAGGACGCTGCCGACCTCGTGGGTGCCGGTCCAACCCGGGTGCAGGGCGCCGGCGGTACCGAGGTTGACAAGCACCGACGGCAGCGGGAAGCGGGCCAGCGTCGCCGCCACGGCGACCGCCGCGTTGATCTTTCCCATTCCGGTCAGCAGCACCGGAAACTTCGCGTCGAGGTACGCGGCCTCCTCGGCGATGGCCAGGACGAGCAGCGGACGGTCCGGGCTGATCGTGCCGCGAAGATCCATCGGGCGATGGTAGCCGTTGCCCGCGACGCTCCCGTTGCGGCGCGGTGCCACCGGCTGCCGGCCCGGTCCCGGCCGCACGACGTACGCTGCCCGGGTGGAGCATGAGGACCGGATCGCCCTGTTTCTGGACTACGAGAACCTGGCCCTGGGGGTGCGCGACCATCACGGCGGGGCAATGTTCGACTTCCGGCCGATCGCCGACGCGCTGGCCGAGCGCGGCCGGGTGGTGGTGCGTCGGGCGTACGCCGACTGGTCGTACTTCGACGAGGACCGGCGGATGTTGACCCGCTCGCACGTCGAGCTGATCGAGATTCCGCAGCGGATGGGTGCCACCCGCAAGAACGCCGCCGACATCAAGATGGCCGTCGACGCGATCGAGCTGGCCCTCGAACGCGGGTACATCTCGACCTTCGTCCTGTGCACCGGCGACAGCGACTTCACGCCGCTGGTGCACAAGCTCCGCGAACTCAACAAGCAGGTGATCGGTGTGGGGGTGGAGAAGTCCACCTCGGCCCTGCTGCCACCGGCCTGCGACGAGTTCCTCTACTACGACCGGTTGGAGGGTGTCGACATCCTGCCGACGCGGGGGCGACGGGGCCGTCCGGCCCGGCTGCCCGAGCCGGAGCCGCAGCCCGTCGAGCAGGTGGAGATCGAGGCGACACCGACCGAGGAGCCGGTACGCGACGCCAACGCGCTCGCCGTCCTCGTCGCGCAGACCGTCGCGGGTCTGCAGGGCAGCTCCGGCGGTGAGGTGACCGCCTCGCGGTTGAAGCGGACACTGTTGCGGAAGGATCCCACCTTCAGCGAGTCCGACCACGGGTTCCGCACCTTCGGCGAGCTGCTGCGCCACCTCGCCGAACTGCGGGTGATCGAGCTGGCGGAAGGCCCGGCCAAGGGCGACCCGGAGGTCTCCCTGCCGGAACACGGCGACCGGGAGACGGCGTTCGCGCTGCTCAGCTCCGTCGTCCGTGATCTCGGTGGGGAGACCGGGGAGGTGGCACTGTCCGGCCTGAAGAACCAGCTTCGGCGGGTGCGGCCGGACTTCAGCGAGAAGAAGCTGGGCTATCGGGGCTTTCTGCAGTTCTGCAAGGCCGCCGCCACGGAAGGGGCCGTGGACCTGCGGTGGAGCACCGAGGCGGACGACTACCTGCTCACCGCCGAGCCGTCCTGACCGACCGGCCCGGCATCCGGCTGTCCGATCCCGTCCGGCCGGTGTCGTGTTCCGAAGTCATCACCTGCCGGCATTACTTTCGGCACAGGTGGGCTCGCCACGGCCCGACCTAGAGTGGGGATCACGCGACGGGTCGGGACAGACGAGTGGTCCGGCCTCGCCATGCTCGTCTCGGCGGCCACCCGCGCATCCCGGCTGGCCAGGCCCGCGGCGTTCGCCGCGAGCGTCGTCGCCGTCGAGTGACCAGATCATCGCCCCTGCCCAGGCCGGCCCGGCGGATATAGAGCGTCTTCTGCAGCACCACCACCGGATCGTCGTACGTCCAGAAGGTCGTGCCGTCGAACAGCCAGGCGTGCCCGGCGCGCAGGTCGCGGTGGACGGTGAAGCCGTCCCGGGCCAGGTTCTTGAGCTGCTTGTAGTCCTCGAAGCCGGCGGCGTGGGTGGCCGGCGCGGGCCCGGTGGCCGGCTGGAACAACCTGTTGCCACCGCCGGTGACGCCGGTCCAACCCTGGCCGTAGTAGGGGATGCCGAGGACCAGCTTGTGCCGGGGTGCCCCTCGGGCGATCCAGCCGTCGATCGCCACCTCGACCGAGAAGTCCGGGTCGTCCGGCGCACCCTTGGGTACGCGCAGCGCCGACTGCTGATTGGTAACCGCTTCCCAGGTGCCGTGGAAGTCGTAGCCCTGCACGGTGGCGAAGTCGAGGTACTCGAAGATCTTGCGCCCCTGCCCGTCGGGTGCTGCTGCACATCATCGCGGAGACAGCCCAGCACGCCGGGCACGCCGACATCATCCGCGAGCCCATCGACGGCACCAAGTCGATGGGCTGACCTGCGGCGCGGGCGCAGACCTGATGCGACAAGCCGGGCTCGGGTGTCCGGACCCATCGCACGGCGGCGGTTGTATCGAGGGACGTCGACTGGGAGACTCGGGCTCATCGACCGCGTCCGGGGAGCCGATGCGGTCACGCGACGGGCGTGGGCGGGCCGTGGATGCCCCGCGTCCCCGGGCAGCCCTCTCGTGCGCGTACCGCCACCGTGACGTCTGCTGTCGACGCCTTCAGCGGTCCGTTGGCCGGTGCCCGACAACCTACCGGCCGTCGGCTGACTCAGCCGACCCGCCGGTCACCGTCTCCTGGAGGTAACGGATGCTTCGTACGTTCGGCGTGGTGCTGACCGCAGTGACCCTGGCCGCTGTCGCCGGGGTGACGGCGGCCGGCGCCGCCGACACTCCGGCCGCCCAGACCCCGGCTCCCCTGTGGACCCCGAGCCCGAGTCCGACACCGAGCCTGAGCCCGACCCCGACACCTACCCCGACGGTGACGTGCCCGCCGGCACTGCCGATCAGCGGCATGATCACCGGAGTCACCGCCACCACCGTCACGATCAGCTATTCCCTGCTGTTCAGTGGCCCACCCTGCGGCTATGACCTGCCGATGACAGTCCTGCTCTACACCAGCCGTGACGACGCGGCGAACTGGCGGAATCCGGTAGCCGAGGCGGTCACCGGGCTGGAGCGCAACGGGCAGGTGACGCTCGACGGGCTGACCCCCGACACCGAGTACTGGTTCCGGTTCAGCGACGTCGAGGCCCGGCGTGATCCGTATGTGATCGGTGGGCCGGCGCGAACGGAAGCGTTGTCCCGCTGCGGCGCGACGGCCACTATCGACGCCCGGTGGGGCAGTGGCTTCGTCGCCACGGTCACCGTACGCAACACCGGCAGCGAACCGCTGGACGGTTGGCTCGTCCGGTGGCGGTGGTCCGGTGACGAGCGGATCCAGTCGGTCTGGGGTGGCGTGCCCGACAGTTCGGCCGCTGACGTCACTGTCCGCAACGCCCCGTACAACGGCACCGTCGCGCCGGGCGGCACCACCACGTTCGGGCTGCTCGCCTCGGCCAGCACGGTGCCGCAGGGGATCACGTTGACCTGCGCAAGCTGACCGCAATCCCGTTGGTCTGCGGACCGCTCGCTCGGTCCGCAGACCAACGCGCGGGCGTACGGGCAAGTGACCGGGGAATCCGCCCGACGCGGCGGCTGGTACGGCTGGTCCGTACCCGGAGGCCATCCGGGCGCTGCTCGCATCCGCCGATGCCAAGGAGACATCATGATCCTCGCCCGGGCCGAGCAGGCCAGTTCACGCTGATGGGGCTGGCCATCGGGTACGCCCTGCCGAGCAAGGCATAGGGTCGGGGCATGCCGGAGATCGTCCAGCTGCTGGCCTCGCCCGTGCACCGGTTCGTCGGTCGGCCGGCGGACGGGCCGGGGCCGGCGGCTGCCGGCGAGCTGGTGGACGAGATCCAGGTCCGGGCCGAGCTGGGCATCGTGGGGGACCGGTACTTCGGCAAGGCCGCGCATCGGCAGGCGAGTGTCACCGTCATCGCGGCCGAGTCGCTGCCGGCCGGGACCGGCCTGGCTCAGGTCCGGCGCAACATCCTGACCCGGGGCATCGCCGTGGACGACCTGGTCGGTTCGGTGCTGGTGCTCGACTCGGGTCAGGGTCCGGTGCGGCTGCGGGCGAACCGGGCGGCGCACCCCTGCGCCTGGATGGACGTGACCATCGGCCCCGGCGCGTGGCGTGGCCTGCGCGGCAGGGGCGGCATCCGCTGCACCCCGTTTACCGACGGCATCCTTCGGGTCGGGCCGGTCGACGTGACCGTCGAGGACGACCCGGCGCGGCGAAGTTGAGCCCCTCAGCCGCGAGCGGACGCGTGGTGGACCCGGGCGCGGTCAGGGTCGCCAAGCGCGGCCGTGCACGTCGCCGTCGGTGGCCCGGTCGTACGCGGTAACCGGCTGCGGATGCCGGTTACCGTGCTCCAGCAGGACCGGAGTGCCGCTCTCGGGTATGACGCCGCCGGGTTGTGGCGCGGATGGGCACCGGACCTGGTGCACGAGACGGTCACCTGCGGCCATCTCATGGCCGAGGAGTCCCCGGCCGAAGTGGTCCGGGCGCTGCTGTCCCGGGAACCGGTCGACCCGCCGTGACGGCGTGGGCCCGGTCGGGGTCACCGGCCGGGCCCGCCACCGGCTACGGATACGTGGTCAGGTACGACACCTGGTTGCTGGCGTTGACCGTGCTGCCGACATTGTTGATCATCCGATTGATCGTGCCGACGCCGCCGAGAGACACGGTCACCATGTTGGTGAACCGCACGTTCGGATTGTTCGGCACCTCGAACGACCGCTCGGCGACCACCGACGGGTCGACGTTGAAGTAGGCGTAACTGCCCAGCCCCCACGCCTGGTGACTGGTCACCGAGTCGGCCACCTTGTACGCGGCGTAGCCCCGGGTCGAGCCGTTCATCCAGGCCGCCTGGTTGGGCGGGTCGTACGGCAGTTCGTTCTGGTAGAAGTACGTCCGCCCGCCGTTGCCGTTCCAGATGGTCTGGTACTTCTGGTAGTGCTCGACGAAGAGGCCGTACATGGTGACGTTGTCGCCGTTGACGATCAGCCCGGTGTCGGCGGTGTTGACCGTCCAGCCGACGCCGTCGCCGTGGTCGGCCCGCCACAGCCACATGTGGTCGCCGATGACGTTGTCGCTGTTGACGACCAGGCTGGTGGCGGCGCGGCCGACGCCCGGCCCGCCGATGCGGAAGAAGACGTCGTGCAGCGAGGTGGGATTGGCGGCGTGGCTGGCCGAGGAACCGGTCGGGCCCACCTCCATCAGCACCGGGGAGCTGACGGCACCGGCCTCGAACATGATGCCGGCGACCTTGACCCCGTCGACGTCGGCGACCCGCATCGCGACGGTGCCGTTGTCGGCCTGGATGGTGGCCAGCCCGAGGCCGAGGACGACGGTGTTGGCCCGGTTGACCTGGATCGGCTCGGTTACCCGGTGCACGCCCGGGGTGAACAGCAGGTGCCGACCCTGGGCCAGGGCGTTGTTGATGGTCGCTGCCGAGGTGCCCGGCCGGACGATGAAGAAGTCGGCCAGCGAGATGGACGAGCCGGCCGGGGTCTTGTTGTACCAGCTGGTGCCGGAGGAGTTGGCCCGCAGCGCCGGCACGAAGACCCGGTACGCGCCGGTGCCGTCGACGTAGAGGAACGGCTTCTCCCGGACCAGCGGGGTGGTGGGGATGACGGTGTGCGACGGGTTGGGGAAGTTCGGCGTCGGCGCACCGGCGACCCCCTGGAACACCATGTTCCACACCGAGCCGGTCCAGCCGTTGCCGAACTCGCTGTTGCGCGAGTACCACTGCTGCTGCGAGCCCGAGACCACCAGCCCGTCGATGCGGGTGTCGGCCATCAGCCCACCGCTGGCCCAACCGGTGTACCCGTCCCAGAGCTGGATCTGGTTCTGCGCGCCGCGCAGGTGCATCCGCCGGTACGGCGCGGCCTGGGACACCGCCCACCGCTCGACGGTCACCCCGGCGGGCAGGGTCACCGACAGGTTCTCGGCGGCCCGCCAGAAGTTCTGCGTGGCGTTGCCGTCGAACCAGGCCGCTTCGGCGCGGACGTGCCCGTTGAGGTTGACGTCGTCCGGGGACATGCCGAGCCCGGCGACCTGGGTGAAGAAGCCGAGGTTGACGTCGGCGGTGTAGTTGCCCGGCTTGAACAGCACGGCGTACCGCTGCGGGCCGAACTGGTTGGTCTCCTGCTGGCTGTAGATGGTGTTCAGCCGGCTCTGGATGGTGGCGGTGGGGGTGGCGGGATCGAAGACGTACGTGTTCGGGCCGAAGTTCGGGTTCCGTGGATCGGTCGGTTCGACCGGGTCGCCAGGTCCGCCACCGCCGAACTCGCCGAAGACCTGGAACTCCCACAGCGAGTAGCCGTAACCGGTGGCTCGTTGGGTGCCGTACATCCGGACGTAGCGACCACTGCCGGTGACGGTGAGCGTCTGGGTTCCGCCACCGCCGGTCGTGGTGCTGTGGATGGTCTTCCAGGCGGTGCCGTCGTCGGAGGTCTGGATCCGGAAGGCACGGGCGTACGCGGCCTCCCAGCTCAGGGTGACGCCGGTGATGGTGGCGCGGCTACCAAGGTCGACCTGGAGCCACTGCGGGTCGCTGAAGGCGCTGGACCAGCGGGTGCCGGTGGAGCCGTCAACGGCCGCCGATGCGGGGAAGGTGCCGCCTTCGGTGGAGGAGGCGGTGGCCGGCCGGCCCTGGGAGAGCAGAACCGGTGCGGCCTGGGCGGGGGCCGCGCCGACGGTCGGGACCAGCGCGGCCACCAGAGCCACCGCCAGGCCGGCGAGCAGGCTGCGGGTGCGTGGTCTGCGGCCGGGCGTGGTTGGTACGAGGGAAACGGGTGGTGTCATGACGTCGCCTGTCGGTCGAGGGCTGCTGACGACGGGCGCGACGGGGATTCGGGACGGGCTGACGCTTTCACACGATGCCGCCGGGTTGGCACCGCTGTGGAAAGCGCGCTTGCCGACGAGTGTTGCGGCGATGTTGCGCCGCCGTCAAGGCATCGATCCAAATTCACCCTATTGATGACCCTGGGTTAACCTCACTCAGCGGTGCGTGCCGCCGTTGGCGAGCAGGCGGGCGATCGGGAGGGTGGCGGCGCCGAGCGCGACGGCGTCGACGCCGAGCCGGCCCAGTTCGATGGTGGCCTGTGCGTACGGTGCGCGGAGCGCCTGGCGGCCGGCGGCCGCGCGGATGGCGGGTAGCAGGCCCCCCAGCGCCATCGCGGCCCAGCCGCCCAGCACCACCCGCTCCGGGTTGAACAGGTTGATCAGGTTGGCCACACCGGCGCCCAGGTAGTCGGCGGTCTCGTCGAGTACCCGCCGCGCGGTCTCCGACTTCTCCGCCGCCGCCACCAGCGCGCCGAGCTGGGACTCCTCGTCCTCGCCGGGCACCGGTCGGCCGCGCCGGGCCTCCCGGTAGCGGTCGATGACCGCCTCGGCGCCGACGTACGCCTCCAGACAGCCCCGAGCGCCGCAGCGGCACGACCGGCCGCCGTACACCAGGGTGGTGTGACCCCACTCGCCAGCGCTGCTGGACGTGCCCCGGTAGGTGACGCCGTTGGTCACCACGGCCGCGCCCACGCCGGAGCCGACCAGGGCGAACACGGCATGGCGGGCACCCCGTCCCGCACCGAACCACATCTCGGCCTGGCCGAGGGTCTTCGCCCCGTTGTCGAGGTGCAGGGGCAGATCGGTGCCCTCGGCGATCAGCCGTTCCAGCGGCACCCGGTGCCAGCCCAGGGTCTGCGCGTCCACGACCGCGTGGGTGCCCTGTTCGACCACCCCGGAGACGCCGATGCCGACGCCCAGCACCTCGGACCGGGCGACCCCGGAGTCGGCCAGCACCCGGTCGATGCCGGCCAGCACGTGCTCGGCCACCGTCGCCGGCTCGGTGCCGTTGTGCTCCAGCGGGTACTCGACGCTGCCCAGCACGGTCATCGTGAGGTCGAACAGTTCGACGCGTACCCGGGTCTCGCCCACGTCGACACCGACCACGACGGCGTGGCGCGGTGCCACCCGCAGCATCATGCTCGGCCGGCCACCGTCGGACTCGGCGGCGCCGGCCTCCATCACCAGGCCCTCGTCGATCAGGTCGCCGACCACGTTGCTGACCGCCGGCTGGCTGAGCCCGGTGCTCCGAACGAGATCCTGCCGGGTCAGCGGTCCGTCGAGGAAGATCCGAGACAGCAGGGCCGACCGGTTGCGCAACCGGACGCTGCGATTCGTCGCCCGCGCCAGCTCCACGTGTCACCTCATCCCGTCGGCCGCCCCGGGCGACTTTACGACCCCCGTGCTTGACGACCACCCGCCGAACCATTTTAATGACGACATTAATTAAGACGTGATGTAACTTCCTTCTCCACCACCACGACCCTGAGACCGAAGGGGCAGACCGTGTCGAGACGACACCTCGCGATGCTCACCGCGACCGTCCTGGCCGCCGCGTCGCTGACCGCCTGTGGCTCCGGCGACGAGCCGGGCGACGGCGGCAAGACCCTCACGTACTGGGCCAGCAACCAGGGCGCCAGTCTGGAGGCCGACAAGGAGATCCTCCAGCCCGAGCTGGACAAGTTCGAACAGCAGACCGGCATCAAGGTCAACGTCGAGGTCGTACCCTGGTCCGACCTGCTCAACCGACTGCTGGCCGCCGCCACCACCGGGCAGGGCCCGGACGTGGTGAACATCGGCAACACCTGGTCGGCCTCGCTGCAGGCCACCGGCGCGCTCGTCGAGTTCGACGACGCCACCCTCGACAAGGTCGGCGGTAAGGACCGCTTCGTCTCCGCCGCGCTCGCCGCCGCCGGAGCGCCCGACAAGCCGCCGGCCGCCGTACCGCTCTACAGCCTCGCCTACGCGCTCTACTACAACAAGCAGTCCTTCGCCGACGCCGGCATCACCGCCCCGCCGACGACCTGGGAGGAGGTGGCCGAGGTCGGCCGGAAGCTCACCGGCGACGGCAAATGGGGCCTCGCCGTGGAGGGTGCCAACCCTTCGGAGAACGCCCACCACGCCTTCACCTTCGCCCAGCAGCACGGCGGTGAGTGGTTCGACGCCGCCGGCACGCCGACCTTCGACACCCCGCAGAACGTCGCTGCCGTCAAGCGCTACGTCGACCTGATGGCCGTTGACAAGATCGTCAACCCGAGCAACGCCGAGTACGCGCAGAACCAGTCCGTCTCCGACCTCGCCAACGGCAAGGCCGCGATGCTGCTCTGGCAGGCCGCCGGCGCGAACCTCAAGTCACAGAACATGGCGGCCGACGCCTACGGAGTGGCTCCGGTGCCGTTCCTGGCCAGCCCGCCGGCCGGTGGCAAGCAGGTCAACAGCATGGTCGCCGGGATCAACATCGCGGTGTTCAAGCACACCAAGAACCTCGACGGGGCGTTGGAGTTCGTCAAGTTCATGACCAGCGACGCCGAGCAGGTCACGTTGAACAAGACGTACGGCTCACTGCCGGCGGTCGGCACCGTCGCGGCCGACCCGGCGTTCGCCGCCGACGAGCAGAAGGTCCTCGCGCAGACCCTGGCCACCACCGCGGCGCCGCTGCCGCAGGTGCCCGAGGAGAGCACCTTCGAGACGTTGGTCGGCACCGCCATCAAGGAACTCTTCGCTGACGCGGCCGGCGGCAGGCCGGTCACCGAGGACAGCGTCCGGGAGAAGCTGACCCGGGCCCAGCAGCAGATGCGCTGACCACGGACCGCTGGCCGTGGGAGGTGCCGCCGACCCTCCCACGGCCAGCCCGCGAAGGGACCTCGATGACCACCACCACCTCGCCACCCGCCGCCGATCGTGCCGTCGGCACCGGCCGGCCGGCCCGACCCGCAGCCCGCCGGCCCCGCCGGTCCCTGCTGCCGTACCTGCTGCTCGCCCCGGCCGTCGTGCTGGAGCTGGCGATCCACGTCGTCCCGATGCTCGTCGGTGCCTGGATGAGCCTGCTGGAACTGACCCAGTTCCACATTCGCGACTGGTCCGGCGCGCCCTTCGTCGGGCTGGACAACTACCGGGTGGTGTTCGACCTCAACTCCGCCGCCGGAGCCGAGCTGCTCCGCTCGTTCCGGGTCACCGTGCTCTACACGGTGCTGTCGGTGGGCCTGTCCTGGGTGCTCGGCACCACCGGTGCCGTGCTGCTGCAACGACCGTTCCGGGGCCGGGCCGTGCTGCGGGCGCTCTTCCTCACCCCGTACGCCCTGCCGGTCTACACCGCGGTGATCACCTGGACCTTCCTCTTCCAGCGCGACACCGGCCTGGTCAACCACGTTCTCGTCGACCAGCTGGGCCTGCTCGACGAGCCGCCGTTCTGGCTGATCGGCGACAACAGCTTCGTGGCTCTGCTGATCGTCTCGATCTGGCGGACCTGGCCGTTCGCCTTCCTCTGCGTGATGGCCGGTTTGCAGAACATTCCGGACGAGCTGTACGAGGCCGCCGCGATGGACGGCGCCGGGTTCTGGCGACGGCTGCGCTCGGTGACCCTGCCGATGCTGCGCCCGGTGAACCTGGTCCTGCTGCTGGTGCTCTTTCTCTGGACCTTCAACGACTTCAACACCCCGTACGTCCTCTTCGGTGGCTCCGCCCCGGCCGAGGCCGACCTCATCTCACTGCACATCTACCGCAGCTCGTTCCAGACCTGGGACTTCGGCACCGGCTCGGCCATGTCGGTGGTGCTGCTGCTGTTCCTGCTCCTGGTCACCGCCGGATACCTGCTGCTGACCAACCGACGGAGGAACGATGCGTGAGACCGCCGCGGAGCGCTGGTCGCGCCGGATCGTGCTGACCCTGCTCGCCGGCTTCGTCCTCGTCCCGCTCTACGTGATGATCAGCTCGGCGCTCAAACCGTTGCAGGACGTGCAGGGCGCCTTCACCTGGTGGCCCCGGCGTCCCACCGTGCAGGCGTTCGTGGACATGTGGTCGACGGTCCCGCTCGGCCGCTATCTGCTCAACAGCCTGCTGGTGGCCAGCGTCGCCGCCATCTTCTCGGTCAGCGTGGCGATCTTCGCCGCGTACGCGGTCAGCCGCTACCGGTTCCGGGGTCGGCAGGTCTTCTCGGTGACCGTGCTGTCGACCCAGATGTTCCCCGGCATCCTGTTCCTGTTGCCGCTGTTCCTGATCTACGTCAACCTCGGCAACGCCACCGGCATCGCGCTCTACGCCAGCCGTACCGGCCTGATCATCACGTACCTGACCTTCTCGCTGCCGTTCTCGATCTGGATGCTGGTCGGCTACTTCGACTCGATCCCGCGCGGCCTGGACGAGGCCGCCCAGGTCGACGGCGCCGGCCCGTTGCGCACCTTGTTCCAGGTGGTGCTGCCGGCCGCGGTGCCCGGCGTGGTCGCGGTGACCGTGTACGCCTTCATGACCGCCTGGGGTGAGGTGCTGTTCGCCTCGGTGCTGACGAACGAGGACAGCCGTACCCTCGCCGTCGGCCTGCAGGGCTACTCCACCCAGTTCAACGTCTACTGGAACCAGGTGATGGCCGCCTCGCTGGTGGTGAGCGTGCCGGTGGTCGCCGGGTTCCTGGCGTTGCAGCGGTACTTCGTCGCCGGTCTGACCGCAGGAGCGGTCAAGTGAGTCCGTCCACCACCAGAACCGAGGGGAAACCGCTCGTGCCGGATCTGTCCACGCTGCCGCCCGACTTTCACTGGGGTGTCGCCACCTCGGCCTACCAGATCGAGGGCGCCGTCACCGCCGACGGCCGTGAACCCTCCATCTGGGACACCTTCTGCACCCGGCCCGGCGCGATCGACAACGGCGACACCGGCGAGGTGGCCTGCGAGCACTACCACCGGTGGCCGCAGGACGTGGCGCTGATGCGGGGCCTCGGCGTCGGTGCGTACCGTTTCTCGGTGGCCTGGCCCCGGGTCCGACCCGACGGGGTCGGCCGGGTCAACGCCGCCGGCCTGGACTTCTACGACCGCCTGACCGACGGGCTGCTGGCCGCCGGCATCCGGCCGTACGTCACCCTCTACCACTGGGATCTGCCGCAGGCGTTGCAGGACCGGGGCGGCTGGCCGCGCCGGGAGACCGCCGAGGCGTTCGCCGACTACGCCGCCGTGGTCGCCGCCCGCCTCGGCGACCGGGTGACCGACTGGTGCACCGTCAACGAGCCGCTCTGCATCGCCTGGATCGGCCACCTGGAAGGCCGGATGGCTCCCGGCGAGCGGGACCTGGGCCGGGCCGTGTCCGCCGCCCACCACGTGCTGCTCGGGCACGGCCTGGCCACTGCCGCGATCCGTGCCCACGCGGACCGGCCGGCGTCGATCGGCCCGGTGCTGAACCTGAGCCCGATCGACGCGGCCAGCGACCGCCCCGCGGACGTGGCCGCCGCCCAACGGATGGATGGGCACGTCAACCGCTGGTGGCTGGACCCGCTGCACGGTCGCGGCTACCCGGCCGACATGGTCGACACCTACGGCGTCGAGCCGCCGGTACGCGGCGACGACCTCGCGGTTATCGCCGCACCGGCCGACTTCCTCGGCGTCAACTACTACTTCCGGCAGGTGGCAGCCGACGATCCGGACGGACCGGCGCCGTACGCCCGGCAGGTCCCGGTGCCCGGCGCGGCGCACACCGCGATGGACTGGGAGGTGCACCCCGAGAGCCTGGAACGGTTGCTTGTCGAGGTGAGCCAGGAGTACGGCCCGGCCCGGATCCTGGTCACCGAGAGCGGCTCGGCCTGGCCGGACGTGGTCACCGCCGGCGGCACGGTCGACGACACCGAGCGCACCGACCACCTGGAACGACACCTGGCCGCCTGCGCCGCGGCGGTCGGCCGGGGTGTGCCGCTGGCCGGCTACTTCGCCTGGTCGCTGCTGGACAACTTCGAATGGGCGTACGGCTACGACAAGCGGTTCGGTCTGGTGCACGTCGACTACGCCACCCAACGGCGGACGGTCAAGGCCAGCGGTCACCGCTACGCCGAGCTGATCCGCTCCCACCAGCGGCGCACCGCGACGGCCGACACCGTCGCGGTGCGCGGATAAGCGGGCCGACGGGGCCCGGGACGCCCCGGGTGCCGCGCCGGGCGGCACCCGGGGCACCCGTGCGTCGGCTGGGTGGTCAGGAGTCGGGCTCGTCGTGGCCCTTCGGCAGCGCCCAGGGGTCGGTCGGGACGGGCAGGACGATGATCTCGTCGGCTCGGGCGCGTAGCTTGCGGGCCAGGGCCTGACCGGCGAGGCTGAAGCCGATGGTGAAACTGTCGGTCATCCCGGCGTTCGGTGTCACCGAGTCGGCCTGCTGGCGCAACTCCCTGGCCAGCGCGTTGCGCCAGCGTATCTCGGGCTCGGTGAGCCCGCAGTTCGCCTGCTCCTCGGCAAGTCGCTGCCAGAGAGAGCGCAGCTCGTCCTCTCTGGCCCGCAGGCCGCCCAGGGCCTCCGGCAGGGTGTCGATCTCCGGTAGCGCGGCCAGCACGAGATCGGCGACGGTTGACGCCAGCTCGGTCGAGTCCACCCCGGTGTCGAGACCGTAGCGGACGAGTTCGTTGCCGACCAGGGTGCGCCGATGTCTCTCCCGCACCGCCGGATCGGCCGGCCACCCCGCGACGCGTAGCTCGACGGCGAGCCGCACACTGTTGGGGCGGTCGTCCGGCACCGAAGGTGCCGGACTGTTGCCGGCGGGGTCCGGGCGCGACTGCGAGGGCACGGTGGAGGCGCGTGCCTCCAGGGAGCGCACGAAGGCGTCACGTCCGGCGGCGAATCCGATGGCATTGGGGCCGGTCCTCGTCGCGGTGTCTCGCCGCAGCAGCCGGGCCTCGTCCCGCAACGCCTCGCTGAGATCGGTCCCCGGCGGCGGCAACTCGACCGTCCAGGGGCTGCGGTCCAGCTCCGCCTGTACTCGCTCGACCGTCTGCTCCAGCGTGGTCTGGGCAGCGCGGGCGTCGTCAAGCAGACGCAGGTCGGGCAGCACGTCGAGGATCTCGCGCGCCATCGCCAGCGGCACGTCCGCGGCGGTGTCGGGCAGCGCCCTGGCCAACACCGTCGCGATGGTGCTGCGGCGTTGCTGATCTACGTCGACCATTCCCGACCTCATCTCGGTGGCGGCCAGGCGGTTGACCCCCAGCGGTCACGACGCCCTTGGCGGATCCAAGGACTCTACAGAAGACGGTAGCCAACCACCGTCGGCGCTCAGTCGCTGAACTCGGCGCGGTCGACGGTGAAGAGGACGCCGCCGGCCTTCGGAGCCACGGTGACGTGCAGGCGCAGCTGGCCCTCCTGATCGGCGAAGTCCGCCGCCGAGCCGTCCGCGAAGTTGACGTTCGCCCAGCGCAGGTGGCTGCCGTCGGGTACGCCCGTGACGACGTTGCCGTGCTCGGGTGTCCTGATCACCCCGCAGCCCGGCGGACTGTCCGTCGTTCTGCTCGGCCAGGTAGGTGGAGAAGACGTCCGTGCGGATCAGTGACCGGACGGTGAGGTCCTACCTCCGGGCTACTGTCACCGCGATTCGTTCACGGGAGGAGTCCGGATGGTGCAGGAGTTCGTCGACCGGGACCTGGAGGGGGCACGGTTCACCAGGTCGACGTCGGCCGGGGCGGTGATGCGCGGCGTCGAGGTGCGTGAGGCAGGCCGAGGATCGGGAGGGACTGCGGCCGACGTGCTCGACCTGCGGGCCGAGCGGCAGGCCATGGTCCGCGAGTTCCTCGCCACCGTCACCCCGGAACTGCTCGCCGAGCCTCGACGCAACCCGTGGTCAGCCGAGACCTAGGTGTCGGTCCGGCGCTGCCTGCACGTGATCCTCGGCGAGGAGTGGGAGCACCTGCGCTTCGCCCTACGCGACCTCGCGACTGTCGGCAACGCGCGGGCCGACGGCTGAACACCTACACTGCGCCTGACGAGATCGGCCTGGCGACTATCTGCCTTTGTCTTTGTCGCCCGTCGCGTTGCTCCACGGCCGATCGGACGGGGGGAGGCCGCCATGGATGTCACCTCGCGTCGCGAGCCGGCCCGGATCGGTCTGGACGGGCCGTTGGGCGGCAATGCCGCATCGATGCAGGCCACCGCCCGGGCTCTGGCGCAGGCCGAGTCGGCCGTGGCCGCGGTGCTCGTGGAGGGCATCAGCGACCAGATCGCCCTGGAGACGCTGGCGGCCGGTCGTGGCCGCGATCTCGCCGCCGAACGGATCGTCATCGTTCCGATCGGCGGTGCCCACGCGATCGGTCGCTTCCTGACCAGGCTGGGTCCACCCGGGACCGATTTGCGCCTCGCCGGCCTCTGCGACCTGCGGGAGGAGGAGATCTTCCGGCGTGGGCTGACCGAGGCGGGTGTCGGTACGCCTCGCAGTCGAGCCGAAATGGCGCAACTCGGGTTCCAGGTCTGCGTCGACGACCTGGAGGACGAGCTGATCCGTGCCGTCGGCAGCGCGGATGTCGAAGCCCTCTTCGAGGCCCAGGGCGAGCTGCGGCTGTTCCGTGGGTTCCAGAGCCAGCCCGCCTGGCGCGGTCGGGATCCCGACGCGCAGCTGTGGCGGTTCCTGCGCAGCAGTTCGCGCCGCAACCTGCGCTACGCCCGCCTGCTCGTCGAGGCCGCTGTCGCCCGGGACACCGTGCCCCAGCCACTCGACGTGCTGCTCGCCAACATCTGACCAGCGCGGCGGCGTCTCCGGCCGCTCCGGGTCTTCGGGAGGTTGCCGAGGAGACCGGCGTCGATGGGGTGGTCGAACGCCTGCTGGGTGTGGACTCCCGGGTGATTCCCGCCGCCCAGGCCCGGTCCACGTCGGCCTCGCCCTGGCACGGACTCGTCCGGCGACCGGGCACGTCCCGCCGGTCCCGGTCGGTGGGACCATCGGAACGGCGACCAGTGACATGACGACTCCAAGCGGTACTGCCTCACCGGGTCATGACCGAACGGGCACAGGATCTGGCGGGCCAGGTCTGAAGCCGGAATCTCCGGCGGGCGCGGACGGGATTCAACGTTCCCGGACGCGTTCTGCGATTGCGTGGCCGGATTTCGGCCTCCCTCGGCCCGAGTGCCAGGACGTCCTCGGCGGCACCGAGGAGGTGGGCGGCCGCCTCGGTCGGACCTGCGTCTGACCGAGGCGGCCGGGCGTGCCGGGGGAGATGCCGCCGTCTCCGCTGACTGACCGTCAGCCCTTCACGGCTCCGGTCAGACCGCCGACGATCCGGCGTTGGAACAGGCTGAAGAAGACCAGCGCCGGGATCATCGACAGGGAGGTGAACGCCAGAACCTTGGCCGTGTCGACCGAGTACTCCGAGGCGAAGGCCTGCACGCCGAGGGGCAGCGTGAAGGTCTCCTCCCGGTTCAGGATGAACAGCGGCAGGAGGTACCCGTTCCAACTCTGGATGAAGGTCAGGATGGCCACGGTGATGACGCCGGGCATGGCCAGCGGAAACATCATCCGCCAGAAGAAGCCGAGTCGGCTGCAACCGTCGATCGACGCGGCCTCCTGGATCTCGTCGGGGATCGCCCGTACGAACGGGACCAGGATGATGATGGTCAGCGGGATGCCGAACCCGATCTGCGGCAGGATCACCCCGGGCAGCGTGTTCATCAGCCCGAGGTTCTTGACCAGGATGTACAGCGGGGTGATCGCCACGGTCAGCGGGAACATCAGACCGGCGGCGAACAGCGCGTACATCGCCCCCCGTCCCCAGAAGCGGTAACGCGCGATGATGAAGCTGGTCATCAGACCGAGCGTGACCACCCCGACCGTGGTGGCCAAGGCCACGATCGTGGAGTTGGCGACCTGCTGCCAGAAGGTGCTGCCGGTCAGCACGTCCAGGTAGTTCTGGGTCTGCCAGGTGGTGGGCAGCCCGGCCGGGTCGGTGGTGATCTCCGCGTTGGTGCGGAAGCCGCCCAGGATGATGTAGACGACCGGGGCCAGCATCGTCGCGATGAGCAGCAGCGCGACGAAGTACACCGACGGGTCCGTCCAGCTGAACGGCTTTTTGGACCGGGACGACCTGCGCGGCGCCCCGCGTCCGGCTACGGCGGTCACGGCCATCAGCGCCTCCCTCCGGTGATCGCGCCCTCGGTATCCCGGCGCAGGATGAATCGCTGGTACAGCAGGGCGGCGAAGAGCGAGATGAAGAACAGGACCACGGCGACCGCGTTGCCGTACCCGTACTCGCCCGCGTTTCGTCCGTTGGCCACCATGTAGGTGGCCATCGTCGACGTCCCGGCGGTCGCCGCCACGTACTGGCCCCAGATGATGTAGACCAGGTCGAACAGTTGCAGGGCGCCGATCATCGACAGGAAGGCCCAGATGCGGATCGTCGGCCCGAGCAGCGGCAGCGTGATGCGTCGCTGGATCTGCCAGAACGACGCGCCGTCGATCGCTGCGGCCTCCGTCAGCTCCTCCGGGATGCCCTGTAGCCCGGCGAGGAAGAGGATGACGGCGAAGCCGATGTACTTCCAGGTGAGGATGCCCATCAGCGTCCACATGGCGATCTTCGGATCGGAGAGCCAGTCGTTCTGCAGCCAGCCGAGACCGATCTTCTCGAGGACGGCGTTGACCACGCCCTCCCCGTGCAACATCAGGCTCCAGCCGGTGCCGACGACCACCTCGGCGATGACGTAGGGGATGAAGACCAGCACCCGGATCAGCGTCTGCCCCCGCATCTGCCGGTTGAGCAGCAGGGCGAGCAGGATGGCCGCCGGCCCCTGGAGCAGCAGGGACAGCACCACGATGATGCCGTTGTGCCGCAGGGCGTCGATGAAGGTGCCGTCTTCGAAGATCAGCAGGTAGTTGCGGAGGCCGACGAAGGTCTCGGCCGGTCCGTAGCCCTGCCAGCTGAAGAAGCCGTAGTAGGCGGCCATGGCCACGGGCAGGATGACGAACGACAGGAACACGACAAGTGTCGGCCCTGTCATCAGCGCGATTTCCAGCCGGGCCGGCCAACCGATGCCCTTGCGGCGGCGGCGCCGGGCCGGGGGCGACACGCCAGGCGTGTCACCCCCGACCTTCGTCAGACCCGGTGCCGGGTCCGGCGCGAGCCGTACGCTCTCGTGTTGCGTTTCAGACATGGCGTTCGGACTACTGCGCCCTCTTGGCGGCGGCCTTGACCGCGTCGACGATGCTCGGCGGGTCCCCCTTGCCGGCCAGCATGTTCACCACGGCGGTGTTCAGGGCGTTGCCGACGTTCTGCCCGTAGACCGTGTCGAGCCACTGCGAGACGAACGGCGCCTGGTTGTAGGCGGTGAGGATGGACTGCAGGTGCGACTCGGTGACCGCGGCCTGCGCCTCGCTGTTGACCGGCGGCGCGTTGAACGCCTCGTAGTAGGCCTTCTGCACATCGGTCTTCGCCATGTAGTTCAGGAAGGCGGTGCACTCGGCCTTGGGGGCCTGGGCCGAGCAGGAGTAGCCGTCGACACCACCGAGGATCGCGCCGGGTTGACCGGCGCCGCCCTCGATGCTGGGGAAGGGGAACCAGCCCAGGTCGGGCAGTGGCTTCTGGTCGGGGGTCAGGGAGGCGATGACGCCGGGGTTCCAGGCGCCCATCAGCTCCATCGCCGCCTTCTTGTTGGCGAGCAGACCGGCGGAGCTGCCGGCACCCTGCTGGGCGGAGGTGGTCAGGAAGCCGTTGTTGAACGGCTCGGACGTGGCGAAGTTCTGCACGTCCTGACCGGCCTTGAGCCAGCAGGGGTCGTCGAAGGTCATCGTCTGACCGGCCTGGGTGATGGTCTCCGAGCTGCACTCACGCAGCGCGAAGAAGTAGTAGTAGAAGGCGGCCGGCCAGGCGTCCTTGGCACCGAGTGCGATCGGCTGGACGTCTGCCGCCTTCAGCTTGGTCACGGCGTCCTGGAGCTCGGTGAGGGTGGCCGGTGGCTGGGCGATGCCCGCCTTGGCGAACAGGTCCTTGCTGTAGAAGAAGCCGCCGGGCAGGACCGCCACCGGCATCGCGTAGACCTTGCCCTCGATCGTCTGCGCCGTGAACGATCCCTCGGAGATCACCTTTTTGGTGTCGTCGGTGATCGAGTCGGTGAGGTCCATCAGCTGGCCGGCCTTGACCATCGCGGCCATCTTGCCGCCGCCGCGCTGCATGAACACGTCGGGGGCGTCGCCGGAGTTGAGGGCGGTCTGGAGCTTGCCGTCCAGGTCCTCGTTCTGGATCGACTGAATCTCGATCTTCACGTTCTGGTTGGCGGCCTCGAAGTCCGCGACCGTCTTCTCCCAGAACGCCTTACCCGGCCCGGTGCTGGCGTTGTGCCAGAAGCTCATCGTGACCGAGCCGTCGCTGTTGCGGCCGTCCGAGTCGTCGCCGCCACAGGCCGCCGTCGCCAGGACGCCCGTTGCCAGGGCTACCGAAACAGCCAGTAGTTTTCTCGCCCTCATCAATCTTCCTCTCTGCCAAGTCCGCCAACCTGAAAAACCCCTGCGAACGAGCCGCCGGCCAGTAGGTGCACCGTGGCGGCGCCGAAGGGGTGTCTCCTGTCGACAGGCACCGGTCCGGGCTTGCCTCGCGATCAACCTCGGAGTGACCCAGGCCACCGACGGCCAAAACGGTCGCAGACTTGTCCGAAAAAAACAAGACACGTTTCCGAAACTTCCGTGACCTAGCGCCGGGTTGAAGATCCCGCTGGTCAGCCTGACTCATCGGCGGCGGTAGCAGGGTGGCCGCGAACGTGGCTCTGCGTGACAGGGTGTTCGCGCTAACAAGCACTGGTCTGTAATGAGGTCCGAATCGTCCGGAAGCTGGACCGGGAGTTCCGCCGAGTCGCTTCGGCGACCTGATCGCTCGCATCCCGGTCCCGGAAAAATCCCGGTAGGACTCAGGGTGGCGTTCATCCGGCTCGTCCGGGAGGAATCGTTGTGGGCCCGTTACGAAGGCGATACCGAACCACGGGCGGGCGGAGGAGCCGGGCGACTCCGGCGGCGCTTGTTGATCACGCTTACAGGCGTGATTGCCCGGAATTGTCACCGACACCGCACGACCGCGACGGGATGCGGCGATTTGGTACTGCGGTGTCACCCCAGGGTGGTGGCGATGGCGACCGCCTCGGCCATGGTCAGATCGCCTTCCAATCGATACGTCACCCCGGAGTCCGCCCAGATCAGGGTCGCGGCGGCGAGGCGGGCGCCCGCCTGGCGGACGGCCCCGTCGCGGTCGACGTAGGAGACCGGGTGCGGGCCACCGAGCCAGATCGCCTCGGCGGCACCCACCTGCGTCCACTCGGCGTCCGACCCGCCGGCCTGCTTGAAGAAGACCGGATCGAGGCGGCCGTCGAAGGTGTCCAGGCGTAGGGTGCCGGCCCGGTAGAGCAGGCTCGCCACCCGGTACCCGCCGGTGCCGTCCGGGTCGGCCAGCAGGGTCTGCTCGGGTGGACCCAGCACGGTCGGTGTCCGGATCGGGAAGCGCACCAACCGGCGCGCCTCGTCGAGGGTGGCGGTGCGCTGCCCCGGCGGCGGCGACGGAACGCCGGTCGGCGGCGTCCGGTCGGGCGAGGTGCTGATGGTGACGCCGGCGAAGCGCAGCAGGCCCGCCATCGCGTCGGCGAGCGCGGCCCGCCCCGGCGGCAGCGCCGCCACCAGTAGCGCGGCCAGGGCCGCCGCCAGCGAGTACCGCCAGCGTCGGCGGCCCGTGTCGCGGCGGGCGGCTGGTGCGGCGCCCAGCCGGGCACGGACCCGGGCCGTGACGTCCGGTGGTTCGGGGGTCGCCAACCAGCCGGACAGGTCACGCAGCTCCCGCTCCAGGTCATCCATGGCTGACCTCCTCGACGGCGAGCAGGCCGCGCAGTTTCACAAGTGCCCGTGAGGTACGCGACTTCACGGTGCCCCGGGGCCAGCCCAGCATGGTGACCGTCTCGTCCTCGGTCAGGTCCAGCAGAAACCGACAGACGATCACCTCGCGGTCCCGCGACGGCAGCGACCGCAGGGCCCGCACGAGGGCGGCTCGGCGCTCCCCGGCGAGGACCGCGCCGACGGCGTCGTCCTCGACGATCTCCGAGCCCGACGCCACCCGCGCCGCACGCAGCACCAGGCCGTTGCGCCGCTCCCGGGTGCGGTGCAGGTTGCGTGTCTCGTTCGCCACGATGGCCAGCAACCAGGAGCGGAACGACGAGTCGCCTCGGTAACGGTCGAGCTTGCGGTACCCCTTCACGAACGCCTCCTGGATGACGTCCTCGGCATCGGAGCCCGCGCCGAGCAGCACCGCGGTCCGGTACGCGGCCGCGGTGTGCCGAGCGACCAGGGACTCGTACGCCGCCAGGTCACCTGCCTGCGCGCGGGTGACGAACTGCTCGTCGTCCAGGGCTACCTCCGGTGGGATCACCCCTACTGACACCGCCCGTGCCGATGAGGTTCCATCGCGCCGAGTGGGAACCCGAAACGGCCCGCCGGTGTCACCCGGTCATGATGGCGAACACGACGTTTCCGCGGCGTACCCTGCTGACCGCCCTGGCCGGTGCCGGCGCCGCCACCCTGGTCGGCTGCGAGCCGACCCCGGCCGCCGCCGACCCGCTACCGGACCCACTGCTCGTCACCCTCGACGGCGGCCTGACCGTGCTGCGTGGTGCCGACCGGCAGAGGATCGGCGCCGGAGTGGCCACCGCCGATGGACGGCTGGTGTGGACGGCCGCCGCCAACGACGCCGACACCGACCTGTGGCGCGTCGACGCCAGCCGGGGCAACGTTTCCGAGCGGGTACGGCTGCCGGGCCGGTGGGTGCCGCAGACCGCCTCCACCGACGGCACCCGGCTAGCGCTGACCACCGAACGCCTCAGCGCCACCGGGGACCGGCCCGCCGGACGCGCCGAGACGCCTGTGCTGATCGCCGACACCGCCGGTGTGCGGCAACGGCTGCGGCTGCCGGGCAACGTGGTGCCGGAGGCGTTCACCCACGACCTGGCCGGGCTGTTCGTGCTGGAGTGGCTGCCGCCGGCCGCGCCGGACCGCTACCGGGTGCGCCTGGTCGACCTCGCGACCGGAGTCACCGGGCCGCTGCTCACCCGGGCCAAGACACCTGTGCCGGAGGGCGCGGAGGAGGAGATGCGTGGTGACGGACGGCAGGCGGTGCTGGCCCCGAACCGCGCCGTGCTCTACACGCTCTACACCCACCAGCCCGACCATCAGCACACCCGCGACCGGATCAGCGGCCGGCCAGGCAGCGACGTGCACGCCTTCGTGCACACGCTGCACCTGGAACAGCGGTGGGCGTACTGCGTGGATCTGCCGCACCCGTTCGGGGAGGGCCGCGCCGACGGCCACACCATGGCGATCACGCCGGACGGCGCCCGGCTCTACGTCGCCGACGTCGGCTCCGGTGCCGTCGCGGAGATATCCACCGAGGAGCTGACCGTACGCCGCGTCGCCGCCCTCGGCGCTGGCAGTGGTCCGGCGTTCGCGGCGGCCTCCGCCGACCGGCTGTTCATCGGTGCCGGCACCGCCGTGCGGGCCGTGGAGCTGGCCGGGCTCGCCGTCACCGCCGAGCGGACCACCGCCGATCCGGTCACCGGCGTCCTGCTCAGCCCGGACGACACTCGCCTCTATCTGGGCCAGCGGGCAGCGGTGTGCTGGAAGGATCCGGTCACCGGCGCGCAACTCGGCCGCGCCACCGTGCCCGGCCTGGTGGGTCTGCACGCTCCGGCGCGGCCTGCCTGACCAGGCTCCGATCCCCGACGTGGCCGGTGCCCGAGGCCCGCCGAGACCGGCCAGGGACTACCGTCCTAGCGGGCGTGGGCGGCGGCCAGCTCGGCGAGCAGACCCTCGCAGCTGCGGGCCACCACCTGCGCGCCCCGCCGCTGCGGCAACGCGAGTACGGGATCCTCGGCACGTTTCCGCCACCGCCAGCGTGCCTCGGCGGCGGTCTCCCACAGCCACGCCAGTGTCGCGTCGGGCGCGATGCCCAGCCGGGCGGCCGGTTCGTCACCGTCCCCACCGACCAGCCGCCGCGCCTCGGCGGCCAGCTCGGCGTCGAACCCGAGGCGGCCGTCGCGCAGCGCGGCCAGCAGCCGCGACTCGGCGAACTCGTGCGCGCCGGCGAGCAGCCGCTCCAACGCGGCGAACAGGTCGCCGGTGGCCGGTCCCGGTTCGTCCCGCAGCACCGCCTCCACCGCCGCCAGCGCCGACCGTGCCTTGAGCACGTGCCGGCGGTCGACGAAGAGGCGGTTGAGGGACTCGCGTAGCTCACCGAGGCCGCTGCGGCGAACCAGCTCGGCGGCCAGAGCCCCCCGGTTGTCGCAGCCGGTGCGCACGAGAGTGGTCGCCAGGCGGATCCCGACCACGCCGAGCCGCTCCAGCAGCGCGCCACGGGTGGCCGCGTCCAACCCGCCCGGAGGCTCGCCCCGGGCGAACCGCTCGGCGGAGAGGAGGTACGGCTCAAGCTCGGCTCGCGGCACCCGGGCCAGGGCCGCCAGCGCGGCGAACTCGGTCTCACCGAGCACCCGGCCGGCCAGACCGAGCAGCCCGCTGCACGGCACCACCGTCACGCACAGCGCGTCCACGTGCGGGTCCCGGAGCGCCCGTCGGGCGAGCTGACGAGCGCCGAGCAGCGCGTCGACCCGACCGCCACCGGATTCGTCCACCCGCGCCAGCACCATGATCGTGTGGACCGGCGCGGCCTGCCCGACGACGCCTACCCGGGTCGCCCCCAGGATCCGCAGGTCGGCCCCCCGGGCGTCGCGGGTCAGGTAGAGCAGCGCGTCGGCCTCCCGCAGCACCCGCACCAGCACCGGATCCGCCGCCTGCTCCTCGGCCGCGCCGAGCGCCGGGGTGTCGAGCAACGTCACCTGTCGCAGCGAGCGTGCCGGCCACCGCACCACGATGTCGCGTAGTTCCCCGGCGCGCCAACCGGTGAGGTCGACCCGCATCCCGGTGCCGGCGCGCAGCACCGCCAGCCGCTGCGGCGGGTGACTCGTGGAGTACCCGGTGGCGTCCGGCTCCGGCCCGTCCTCGTACCAGGTGAAGGCGCTCCCGTCGACCGGGGCCACCTCCTCACCCATCAGGGCGTTGAGCAGGGTCGACTTGCCGCTACGCCACCCGCCGACGACGGCGACCCGCAGCGGCTGGTCGTAGCGGGCCAACTGGTGCCGCAGCAGCTCGGTGGCCCGGGGGTTGTCACGGTAGCCGTGCAGCGCCCGGTGCAGCAGTTCCCGCACCGCCGCGTCCAGTCGCGCACCGGTCATGCCAGTGACGCCGGGCGGGCGGCGGTGACCTGCTGCGCCTGCTCGTACAGCTCGGCCAGCCGGATCATCCGCTGCTGGATCTCGCGCTGGCGTCGCTCCCGGGCCGCCGCGTCGGTGTCGGCGGCCTCCTTGGCGCTGCGCAACGACTCGATGATGGCGGTCTGCAACTCGTCGGTAAGGGCGGCGAAGTGATCCCGCAGCACCCGCTGTGCCCGGCGGGCCGCGTCCCGGCTGTCCTTGCTGACCTGGATGAAGAAGTCGTCGACGTGCCGTTGCACCGCCGCCTTGACCGTGGCCTGCCGGCGACGCAGCAACTGCTTGCCCTCGTCGCGGATGCTCTTGCCGCCGAACAGGGCGCCGGCGCCGATCGAGATCGGGTTGATCATCGGCATGCCGGCCAGGGTGAGCGCCAGGCCGAACATCAGCAGCCCACCGTAGGAGCCCTTCATGCCGGTGAACATCTTCTGGCCGACGGTGAACCGGTCGACGTGCGGACGTTCCAGCTCCGGCACGGGTGCGCCGTACTCCGCCGAGGCGGTCAACGGCCACGGTGGCAGCGACCCGTGGCCGTAGCGGGCGAACGACCCGGCTACCCGCCGGGCGATCCAGTCGCACCGCTGCACCAGCCATCGCCGGTTCGCCGCGGCTGCCTCGACGAGGCTCTCCTCCAGCCACTGCGCGACGGCGTCCCACGCCACCAGCGGGTCGGCGGTCTCGAACGCCTCGTCGACCATCCGCAGGATCTGCCGGGTGCGGTCGCGTAGATCGTGCTCGATGTCGGAGATCAGATCGGCCATCTCGTCGGTCAACGTGTTCTGCCATCGGGTGGCGCACCGCCGCAGCTCGTCGACCTCCCGCTGCGCCGCGTGCAGCCGGGCCATCGGCGCGGAGTCCTCGGCCGAGCGCTGATCGGTCAGTTCCGCCCGCAGCGGCGCGGCGAGCTGCTCCACCACGGTGCGGGCGGTCAGCACCACGGCTGCCCGGGCCAGGGTGTCGGGCTTCGCCGTCAGGTGTCGCCGGAGCAGGGCGATCAGCGCCGGGAAGCCGGACTCCGCGTTGAGCGCGTGGTCGTCGGTGGCGGCGGCGTGCAATCGCAGCGCGGCAGACACCGGGATCAAGGGGGCCGGCACCCCGGCGTCGGCCAGGTGCCGCCGGTTCCGGTCGGCCACGGCCCGCCAGTCCGGCACCAGATCCGTCTTGGTCTGTACCACTGCCACATTGGAGTGCGACCGGGTGAGGTGCAGCAGCATGTTCAGCTCGTTGACCGACAGGTCCCGGGTGGAGTCGGTGACCAGCAGCACGGTGTCCGCGCGGGCCAGGGCGGCGACCGGGGCGCCGGCGCCGACTGCGGCGACATCACCGCCGCCCGGCATGTCGACCAGCACCACGCCTGCCCCGAGCAGCGCTCGGGGCAGGCCGATCTCGATGTACGCGGGGCCGCCGCCGGGCAGCCGGCCGGTGCTGCCGCCGACCCCGGCGGCGATCTGGTCGGTCGGCACCGGGGTCCGTTGCACGGCTGGCGGATCGGCGGCCGGTGGCGTTCCCGGCCGCGTCAGTGGTGTCTGCACCACCGTCGCCGAGGCGACCTCGGCGTGCCGCAGCACCGTCGGCAGGACGGTCGTGGTCCCGTCACCGACCGGGCAGACCGGTGCGTTGACGATCGCGTTGGCCAGCTGACTCTTGCCCTGGTTCGGCTCGCCGACCACCAGCACGGTCAACGTCGGATCGAGCAGGTGGGCGCGCTTGAGGCGGACCGCCTGAAGCAGATCCCCCCGACCGTGTTCCTGGCACGTGCGGGCGATGTCGTCGAGCGCGTCGAGCCAGATTCCCGCCATCACCGCACCAAGTGTGCTGAATTCGGCTCAATTATCAAGTGCGAAGAGCGGGCGGGTGTCAGAGCAGACCGTCGGTGAGGCCCAGCACCCCGCCGGTCGAGGTGGAGGCCTCGCCATGGGTTGCCGTGTCCCCGCTCACCGAACCACTGACCCCGCCGTCCAGCAGCCCCACCTTGCCGCCGGTGACGCCGCCGGTGACACCGCCCAACAGGCCGTCGACCTGCCCGGTCAGACCGCCCACAGTGGAATCCAGGTCCAGCGACGGCACCACGCCGCCGGTGTCGCCGGTCAGGCCGAGCCCGCCCAGGGTGTCGCCGACACCGAGCGAACCGACCAGATCGCCGACCTGACTGGTGGTGCCGGGAAGCAGACCGGACGTGGTGTCCAGCAGCCCGGAGGTGGTGCCGTTCACCGCGGACACGGGGTCACCCACCGCGCCGGTGACGTTACCGAGCGCCGGCTCCGTGGCGCGGTCGAGCGGGGCTACCACGTCCGCGTCGAGGGTGTCGGCCACATCGTGTACGTCGGACAGGTCCACGCCCACCCCGGTGGGGGTCACGCCGACGCCGACTCCCGGGAAGACGCTCGCCCCCGCGGTCACCGTCGACGGGTCGACCGCGATGGTGCCGAGCACCCCGGCCTTGACGTCCACTCCGGAGTGGGCGCTGCCGACGCTGATCTGCTGCGCCACGCTCTGCAACTGGCTGATCGCATCGGTGGCGTCACCGACCAGCGGGTCGAGGCCGAGCTGCCCGGTAACCGGGGCGACGGGGGCGAGCCCCTGCACCGGCGCGTAGTCCACCACCAGCGGCACCACGTCCTGGACGTCGGCGGCCGTGATGTCACCGAGGCCGGCGGCCCGCAGCGCGCCCTCCGGGTCGAGGTCGAACGCGGACCGGGCGTCCGCGTCGGTCAGCAGGTTGAGCACGAAGTCGTGCAGGGTCTGGTCCATGTTGGGGGTTCTCTCCTCGGCGAAACGTCAACGACCGGTGATCGCCGATGACGCTACGGGCGGCGTCCGGGGCCGGGCATCGGGGACGATCCCGCAATCCGACCCGTTCGATTAGGGGCATCCGGGCTCTCGTACGTTAGGGGGAGTGGGGGACCGGCGCCCGCCGAAGTTGGGGCTCCTGATGCCGGAGTGATCTCTGGTACGAACGTAGGAGCCCACGGGGTCCCCCGGGGCGGCCCGCAACGGCGGGCCTGTCCGGCCCACCCCAAGGCCGACGCGGTCAAGGAAGAAAGCAGATGGCCTACGTGCTCGGGATCGACATCGGCAACACCAGCACCGTCGCCGCGGTCGCCCGGCACCGGGACGGGCACTGGGGTCACCCGGAGCCCGTCGCCCTGCACTCCGGGCCGGGGTCGCTGCCGTCGACGCTGCTGCTCTCCACCGACGGCACGTTCGCTCTCGGTGAGGGTGACGAATCGGAGCGTACCGCCCGGGGGGTGCTGAGCCGGGTCGGCGACGACGTCCCGCTGCTGCTCGCCGGTGAGCGGTACCGGCCGGAGACCCTTGTCGCGTTGCTCGCCGCGCACGTGGTCGATCAGGTCCACGGCGCCCGCGGCGCGCCGGCCGAGATGGTTGTGCTCAGTCACCCCGCCTCCTGGGGGAGGTACCGCTGCGACCTGCTGCACAACGCGTTGTGGGACTACGGCCTGGGTGCGGTGACGCTGCTGCCCCGCACGGTCACCGTGGCGGAGGGACACGCCGCCCGGGGCTTCGCCGGTGGGATCGCCGCCGTGTACGCGCTGGGCGGCGGCACCTTCGAGACCGCGCTGGTCCGGCGCAACACCCGGGACCGGTACGAGACCGTCGGCGTCCCCACGGCGCTCACCCGGCTCGGCGGCGCCGACTTCGACGATGCGCTGGCCGCGCACGTTTGCGCCGTGCTCGCCCGGGAGTTGGCCGCCGCCGGCCCCGGTGCCCGTGGCGCCCTGGTTCAGCTGCCCGTCGAGTGTGAACGGGCCAAACGGGAGCTGACCGTCGGGTCGCAGACCGACGTGGCGATGTCGCTGCCGACCGGACCCGTCCGGGTGCCGGTGACCAGGCTGGCGTTCGAGGAACTGATCCGGCCGACGGTCCAGGCCACAGTGGAGCTGCTGGCACAGGCCGTCCGCGCCGCCGACCTGGCACCCGCACAGCTCGACGGCGTGCTGCTGGCCGGCGGCGCCAGCCGGGTGCCGCTGGTCGCCGAGCTGCTCGCCACGGCCGGTTTTCCGGTCGAGACCGCACCCGATCCGCAGAACACGGCGGCGGCGGGTGCCGCCGCAGCCGGCACCCGGATCCTGTCCCCACGCCCGCTGCCGGCCGGCCCGACGCCACCGGCCGGTCCACCCGCGACCGTCGGAGCCCCCGGGACCGTCGCCACCGCGTCCGTTGCTTCGATGGCGCGCACCGCCGGCCCACCCGTGGACCCGGCCGACGACCTGGCCCCCCGCGACGAGCCACCGCCCCGCCCGCCGATCCGCTACCCACCCCTCGACCTGCCGAAGCGATCTCGCCGAAAGCTCGCCCGCAGCCGGGAACACGAAGGATGACCGCCATGATGACGAGCGCCGTGGCGGACAGCCCGCTGGTCCTCGACGCCGAACCGACCGACCTGCTCGACACGATCACCGCCGACCCGGCCGCGCCGCTCGCCCTCGCGGTGACCGGACCGGGCGGCCACGGCCGCACCACCTACCTCCAGGAACTGGCCGCCCGGTACACCCGGGCCGGCGTCACCGTCCACACCGATGTACCGGCCACCGAGGAGGCGTACGTCCCCGACACGGTGCTGCTGATCGACGACGCGCACCTGCTCGACGAGGCCCGGCTGCGTACGCTGCGGCGGCTGGTGTCCGACCGTCGGCACCGTGTCGCGATCAGCTACCGACCGTGGCCCCGACCGGCGGCTCTGATCGACCTGACCGACACGCTGCGCCGGGAGGGACGCCAACTACTGCTCACCCCGTTCACCCGGGCGCGCACCACCGCGTACCTCGCCGCCGTGCCCCGCCTCGGCCGCCGCCCGGACCTGGTCGACTTCGTGCACAGCCAGAGCGGCGGGGTGCCTCGGCATGTGGGATGGCTGGTCGACGGGCTGCGCGAGCAGGAGGCGGCGACCGGCGTACCTACCGAACCGCCCCGCCAGGTGGTGCTGCACCTCGGTCCGGACCTGGACCACCTCTCCGCCGACGTGCGCCGGCTGCTGATCGCCTTGGCTGCCGGCGTTCCGCTGCCGGCCGGGGCGCTGCGCCCACTGCTCGACCGCGAACCGGCGGAGATCGACGACCTCGTCGCCGAAGCCCGCGCCGCCGGGCTGCTGGGCGCCGACGGCCAACCCTCCCCGCTCGTCCGGCGGGCGGTGACCACGCTGAGCCCGGCCGCCGACCGCACCGCCGTCTGGCACCTGCTCAGCGACCTCGCGCTCAGCCACGGCGCACCGGTGCTGCCGCTGGTGCGCTCGCTGCTGGCGGCCGGTGTCGCCGGTGACTGCCCGGCCGCCACCCTGGAGGCGGCGGCCGAGGAGGCCCTTGGTGGCGAACCGGCGTTGGCGGCCCGACTGTTCGCCGCTGCGGGCACCGCCGGCCGACCCACCGGCGTCCGGCAGGCCGTTGCCGCCGCCCTCGCCGCTGACCTCGATCTCGCGCTGCGACTGGCCGACCGGCTGCTCACCTCCGCGCCGCCGGACGCCCGCGCGGAGGCCGCCCTCGTCGCCGCCACCGCACTGGCCCACCGTGGACAGACCGATCGCAGCGTGGAGTTGTACCGCTGGTCCGGCGGGGTCAGCGCGCACGCCTTCGCCGCGGTCGGCGCGCTCGCCACCGCCCGTCCCACTGAACATCCCGAACCCGTCGCGGACAGCCCGCCGACGCTGCAGGCCAGTGCCGCCCGGCTGATGGCCGACGGGGTACGCGAAAGTGTCCACGGCACCCCGTCGGCGGCCCTGTCCACCCTGGTGCAGGCCGCGGCTCTGCTGGAACCCGACGGGCGGGCGGTGCTGCTGCCGGACAGTCCCGCCGCTCTGGCGGCGCTGACCGCCGTGCACTGTGGTGAGCTGGACATCGCCGAGCGGGTTCTCGACCGGGCTCTGGCCAGCGGTATCGGCGGGCCGCTGCTGACCGGTCGGCACCGGCTGCTGCGTGCCTGGATCCTGATGGCGCGGGGGCGGATCGCCGCCGCCGGTGAGCAACTCGCCGAGGCGACCGCCGGCGCCGAGCTGGAATCCCGCGACCTGCTCTTCGCCGCCGGGTTGACCATGGGCATCGCCCGGCGTGCCAGCGACCTCGGCGCGTTGCAGCGCGGCTGGGTGCCCGCGCTGGAGGCGGTGGTCCGCCACCCGGTCGACCTGTTCACCCTGCTGCCGCTGGGCGAGCTGGCGATCGCCGGTGCCCGCCTGGGCGACCTGGGTCGCCTCCAGCCCTACCTGCGGGCCGCCCACGAGCTGCTCGGCCGTCTGGCCGATCCGCCGCTGTGGCGTACGCCGCTGCACTGGAGTGGACTGCACGCGGCGATCCTCACCGACGACCCGGTCGCCGCCGACGAGCACGTCAGCGCCCTGCTCGCCACCGCCGACCACAGCCGGTACGCCGCTGTGGTGGCCGCCGCGGCCGAGTGTTGGCTGGAGGTGCTGCGCGGCACCGTCGACCCGGTCCGGGTCGAGGCCGCCGCCCGGGGCCTGCACGAAACCGGCCTGTGCTGGGACGGTGCCCGGCTGGCCGGGCAGGCCGCCATCCGCACCGCCGACCGGCGGGCGATGACGGCGCTGCTGGACTGCGCACGGGCGCTTCAGGGCCGGTCCGCCGCCGAGGACCGCAAGCCGGCGGCCGGCACCGTCTCGCACCGGCTCAGCGACCGGGAGCGGGAAGTGGCCGAGCTTGTCGTCGCCGGTCTCACCTATCGGGAGATCGGCGACCGGTTGTTCATCTCCGCCAAGACTGTGGAGCACCACGTGGCTCGGATGCGGTCGCGGCTCAACTGTGCCAACCGCACCGACCTGTTGGCCCTGCTTCGAACCATTCTGGCTGACCCGTCGTACACCACGAACGGACAGCCGTGGCCCCGACGGGCCGCGAACTGAGCCTCGGACCCGGCCCTCATCCGCCGGTTCCGTAAACGAGAGGACCTGCCATGACTTCTGCGGTGGCCACCGCCGACAACCTCGGCCGCGCGCTCGACAACATCGTCGACCGCGTGCCGGGTGCCCAGTTCGCGGTGGTGCTCTCCCCGGACGGGCTCCTGCTGGGTGCCTCCCGGGGCATCGACGACGAACTCGCCAGCCAACTGTCCAGCATGGTCTGTGGGCTCCAGGCGCTGGGTCTGGCCGCCGCGCGGGTCTGTGGTGACGGCGAGCTGCACCAGGTGGTGGTGCAGATGTCCCGGGCGTTCCTGTTCCACGCCACCACCGGAAACGGGGCCGTCCTCGCCGTCGGTATCGACGGCGACGCGGAGGTCGGCGACATGGCGTACGAGGTGGCCATGTTCGTCGCGCAGGCCGGTGACCACCTCCCGGTGTACCTGAAACCGGTAAGCGAGCGCGTCGCGCTGCACTGACCTGCGGCGATGGCCGCTTCGGGTGCCGGTGTGTCGAGCCTCGCCACCCGCCGCCGGTGATCGGATCGGACCAGGACGATCGGGCGCGGCCGGGGGCGGACGGGCCAGGCTGGATCTCGAAGGGAGGTCCCATGATCTCGGCACTCAACCGGCTCGTCGATCTCGTCGAGGAGCACCTCACCGAGGAACTCGACGTTCCCGGGTCGGCTCGTGCGCTCGGCACGACCGAGTACCACCTGCGCCGGATGTTCTCGTCACTTGCCGGTATGCCGCTGTCGGAGTACGTACGCCGGCGGCGGATGACCGTCGCCGCCGCCGACGTCGTGCGCGGCGAGGACGACCTGCTCGGCATCGCGGTGCGGTACGGGTACGGCTCCACGGAGGCGTTCGGCACGTCACCGCCCTGCCGGCCGAGGAACACCAGCGGCTCAAGAAACTCAGTGACACCGAGCCGGCCGGTCTGCTCCAGGTCACCGACGGCGTCGACCCCGACGCCGTGGAGGGCACCGAGCTGACCTACCTGCACGGGGTCGCCGTCGCCGGCGACGCCACGGTCCCCGACGACCTGGACAGCGTCGCGGCGCCGGCCGGCACGTGGGCGGTCTTCCGGACCGCCGGAGCGTACCCGCAGCAGTTGCAACAGACCTGGGCCGCGACCGCGTCCGAATGGTTCCCGTCGAACCCGTGGCGGCTGCGGCCGGGCCCGTCGATCGTCGCGATCCTCGATCGCGCGGCCGACTTCAGCACCGCCACGTGCGAGCTGTGGCTGCCCGTCGAACCGGCCTGACGGGGGTAGGTCCAACGGTCGGTGGCCCGCCCGCCCGGCGTACCACCGGCCACCGGAACTTCCGGAAGTATCTTGACGCGTTTGGTGGCAACGTTACGATCTGCGCGATGACCGCCCCTGCTCCGACCGACGTCCACCCCGCCTGGTTGCCGCCCGAGGCATTTCGCGCGATCGGCTCCCGGCACTGCCTCGTACTCGGCGGCGGAGGGCTCGTCGACACGGTCGTCACGGAGGTCGAGCGGGCCTGCGCCGAGCACGGCGGCACCGTCCGGCGAGAAGCAGAGGGGCCACCGCCGAGCCTGGTGCTCGCCCTCGTCCCGGCCGTCGACGACGGCGGCCCAGCCGAACTCGACGCCGCCCTGGTCGAGGTCGAGTCGGCCGGTGCTGGACCGCTCGGCGCGGAGGGCTACGCCGTCGCTCGCCGCAACGAGGTCACGGTGCTGCTCGCCGACCAACCGGCCGGGCTGCTCTACGGGCTGTTCCACCTGACCCGCCTCGGCGAGTCGGCGTTCGGCGCACCGCACGCGGCCCGGCCGTACCGTCCCGCGATGCGCCGTCGCATGCTCGACCACTGGGACAACGTCGACGTGCACCCGGTGATGGGACAGGTCGAACGCGGCTACGCCGGTGGGTCGATCTTCTGGCGGGCCGGCCAGCCCCGCCGCGATCGGGCGCGGGTGCGGGCGTACGCGCGACTGCTGGCCGCCTGTGGGATCAACGCGGTGGCGGTGAACAACGTGAACGTCCACGCCACCGAGGCGCGGCTGCTCACCGAGCGGCTCGACGACGTCGCCGAGATCGCCGACGAGTTCCGCCCGTACGGCATCCGGGTGCACCTGTCGGTCACCTTCGCCGCGCCCGTCGTCCTCGCCGGCCTGCCCACCGCCGATCCGCTCGACGACGCGGTGCGGGCCTGGTGGGCCGGGACCACGGCAGCGGTGTACGCCCGCATCCCCGACTTCGGCGGCTACGTGGTCAAGGCCGACTCGGAGGGACAACCGGGCCCGTTCAGCTACGGCCGCGACCACGCCGACGGAGCGAACCTGCTCGCCGAGGCGCTGGCCCCGCACGGCGGGGTGGTGCACTGGCGGGCCTTCGTCTACAACCACCGCCAGGACTGGCGGGACCGCTCCACCGACCGGGCCCGGGCCGCGTCCGACCACTTCGCCCCGCTCGACGGCCGCTTCCGGGACAACGTCATCGTCCAGGTCAAGCACGGCCCGATGGACTTCCAGACCCGGGAGCCCGTCTCCCCGGTGATCACCGCGATGCCCGGCACCCGGCTGGCGGTGGAGTTCCAGGTCACCCAGGAGTACACCGGCCAGCAGCGGCACGTGTGCTACCTCGCTCCCTGGTGGAGCGAGGTGCTGCGGTTCGGCTGGGGCGACGACGGATGTACCGTCGCCGGTGTGGCCGCCGACGGCGGCGGCCTGGTCGCCGTGTCGAACGTGGGCGACGACCGCTTCTGGACCGGACATCCGCTGGCCCAGGCCAACCTGTACGCCTTCGGCCGGCTGGCCTGGGATCCACGACTGCGACCGGCGGAGCTGCTCGACGAGTGGATCGAGCTGACCTTCCACCCGGACACCACCGCCGACCCGGACCTGCTCCGCCGTACCCTGCACGAGATCATGGACGACTCGTGGCGCACCTACGAGCGTTACACCGCTCCGCTGGGCGTCGGATTCATGGTGCGACCGGGACACCACTACGGCCCCGACGTCGACGGATACGAGTACACCCGGTGGGGCACGTACCACTTCGCCGATCGCGACGGCGTCGGCGTGGACCGCACCCGGGCCACCGGCACCGGTTTCACCGGCCAGTACCCCCGGCCGTGGTCCCGGGTGTACGAATCCCCGGAGACCTGCCCCGACGAACTGCTGCTCTTCTTCCACCACGTGCCGTACGTGCACGTGCTGCACAGCGGTCGCACCGTCATCCAGCACATTTACGACACCCACTTCGACGGTGTGGCCGAGGTGGAGGCGGCGTGCCTGCGATGGCAGTCACTGGCCGGCCTGGTGGACGCGGCGGTGCACGCCCGGGTGACCGAACGGCTCGACGAGCAGTTGCGCTGCGCACGGGAGTGGCGCGACCAGATCAACGCCTACTTCCACCGCAAGTCCGGGGTACCCGACGCGCACGCCCGGCCCCTGCACTGATCCGTTGTCGCAAGTGGACGGTGACCGACGGGAGTCGGTTCGTCATCGCACCCACCGCGCCCGACGGCAGCGCATCCCGCCGTCCGACCGGGCGGGACGGGTCGAGCGCTTCGTCTCGCTCGACACCGAGTTGCGCGCCCGGCGCGGCGGTCACCAGGAGCCCGTCTCGCTCGCCGCCACCGCCGCCGCAGCGGGCACCCCGACGTCAGCTACTTCATCGAACGCTTCCGAGCCGAACACGGGGTGACCCCGTCCCAGTGGCGCCACGCCGCCCCCGGCACCTCCTGACCGGCGGTCGGGTTGTGCCGCCCGCCACCCGAGCGATTGCGCAGGTCACGGGCGGGGTAGTGCTCGTCCTCGCAGAAGATCAAACGGCGGCCGTCCCCGGTCCGCTGGGCGGAAGGGGTACCACCGGTGCGGACGTGGGGGCGCGACGCCGTCGCGCGGTTGCGGGGCGACGGGATGACCGTGGTTGAGCTGACCACCGCCTCGGTGGTCGCCTGGATCGTGGCGGCGGTGGTGATCCGTCACCCGGACCCGTTCTACGCCCCGACCGTCGCGCTCGTCGTACTCGGTGAGTCCCGCGGGCGACGGCTACGGCAGACCGTCGAGATCCTGCTCGCCGTGGCCGCCGCCGTGCTCGTCGCGGAGCTGTTGGTGTACTCGCTGGGCCCGGGCACCGGCACGGTCCTGCTGGTGCTGGTGTTGACCACCACGACGCTTGTGGTTATCGGGGCCCGCCGGGCCCTGGTCGTGCAGGCCACCGTCTCGGCCATGTACCTGATGCTGATCGCCGCGCCGCACGGCACGCTGATGCCGTTCCGCTTCGTCGACGCGCTCATCGGCGGCGCGGTGGCGTTGGCCGCCAGCCAGTTGATGGCCGCCCGCGACCCGCTGGCACCGCTGGTGGCGCAGGCCCGGCGCAGCTACACCGACCTGGCCGACCTGCTCGACGAGGTGAGCGCGGCGCTTGAGAGCTGCGACGAGGACGCCGCCCGCGACGCGCTGGACCAGGCCCGACAGGTGGACGACTGCGTCACCCAGTTGCAGACCGCCGTGCTCGCCGCGGGTGAGACGCTGCGGCTGGGACTGCGCCGCCGGCACCTGGGCAAGCTCGCCGACGTCGAGGCGACGCTGCGGCAGCTCGACTACGCCGCCCGCAACATCCGGGTGCTGGCCCGGGCCGGTGTGACCCTGACCCGCCGGCACACCGCCACCCCGCTGGAGCTGGCCGCCGCGATCGGCGCGCTGACCGCCGCCGTACGGTCAGCCGGGGAGGCGCTGGCCAGCGACCTCAGCGGTGCCGACGCCGACCGGCACGCGCAGCGGGCCGACGCGGCGGCCCTGGAGGCGGTCCGGATCGCCGCGGGCCTGCTCCGGTCCGACCCGCCGCTGCCGGTCACCATGATCGTCGGCCAGATCCGGGCGACCGCCATCGACCTGCTGCGCGGCGTCGGCCACGACGACGTGACGGTGCTGGACCGGGTGGACGAGGCGCTCGGCCTGAGCCGGGCGTGACGCTTGCGCACATGTTGTTCCTCGACGCCGCTCGGATCGTCAACGGCCGCACCGGTCCGGGCGATCCCATGGCCAGTCGGTGGCGATCCAGTTCCCGACGGCGCTGGCGAGCGGCACGTCCAGGTCTGCCCGGTCGGCCCGCACCCAGGACTGGACGGTCACGTCGTACTCCACCGAGCCTGACGGGTAGAAATAGACACACCCGATGACGTCGTCGTCGACCGGGTCGAGGACGGTGAAGGTGAAGCCGGTGCCTCTGGTGAAGTCGTCGGCATGACGGCGCAGGTCTGAGAGGTTCTCCTCCAACGACATGCCGCTCGGCGGGGGCCAGTTGCCGTCCGGGTAACCAGGTGTGGCGCGGATGTGCTCGATGCTCGTCGTCCACGCGGCGTGATCCGCCACGTTGTGCCGCGGACCCAGCGGTTCGAGGCGGAACCGGTCGGTGGTCAGCGACGTCGGTGGGGTGAAGCCGGGTGGTACGAAGGCGTCCGAGGTCATGGGTCGAGACGCTAATGCGCTTGCCGGTCTGCACGCACCCGCGTTTACTCGTCGGAACATGACACCGCTGGGACGGTGCCGGCGATGTGGAAGGCGAACAGCCATTGGGTCCGTCTGATGCCTCGTCACTGGGATCTCCTGCATCTCGTCGTGCTGGTGCCGAGGATGCGCGGGCAGTTGCGGACCTGCTCATCGTCGCCCGCCGTGCTGCGGTCGGCGCGATTCCGCCGGCCGTTCATTCGGACGGGGAGATCCGCGAATGGGTCAGGGGCGTCGTCATCGCTGAACGGGAAGTGTGGCTGACGGAGGATGGCCACCAACTGCCGTTGGCCGTGCTGGTTCTGGACGGCCACTGGATCGACCAGCTCTATGTCGATCCCGCCTGGACCGGTCGTGGGTTGGGCTCACAACTGATCGAGCTTGCCAAGTCCCGTCGGCCGGAGGGCCTTCAGCTGTGGACGTTCGCGGCCAACACCGGCGCGCAGCGGTTCTACCGTCGGCACGGCTTCGTACCGGTTGAGGCGACCGACGGGTCGCATAACGAGGAGAAGGCCCCGGACATCCGCTTCGCCTGGCTGCCCTCGTAGCTTTCGAAAGCTGCCGCGAGCGGGTCGGGCCGGCTTCGGGGTGTCAACGCAGGCGAGGGTCGTTTCCGGCCCGGGCGTCGACGGTCAGCGACAGCGCCCGCGCGACGTCGCCCCAGGAGACGTACGAGAAGTTGGTGGCGTCGCGTTCGGCGTCCACGTCGGGGCCGGTCTCGGGCTCGTCGTGGGTGACGAGCAGACCCTGCGCGTACGCGCCGACAGGGCGGTTGGTCACTGCCAGGCCGTCGGAGCCGTTGATGTCGTCGACGCCACCGACCCCGGCGACCCGGAAGCTGCCAACCGCCCGGTTCGTACCTTGGCGTTGGTAGACCGCGAACGAGTCGTCGCCCTGGCTGGAGACGATCACATACCCGGTGGAGCCACGCCCGTAGTAGATGTCGACGCCCTCGGCATCCGCACTGAGCAGGTTCCCGCCATAGCCCTTCGCGTTCGGGTCGATCGGCTGGCACTCCTCGGTCTCGCTGTCGTAGACATCGTGGATGCCGAAATCCCTGACCCGGTCGATGAGCGTAGGTCGGCTCCGCGGCCCGAGCGGCAGTTGTAGCCGCCACAGGCCGACGTCCTCCTGCGCGGCGTAGAGCACGCCCGATGCCTGGTCCACCGCGACGCCTTCGAGCTGCGGCAGTACGCCCGGCTCCTCGCAGGGCAGCCAGGTCGTGCCGTCCGGCAGCCGGAATTGGCTCGGCATGGCATGTCGCCGGATATCCCGGTAACCGAGCCTGCCACCGATGGCCGCGATGCGGACGGTGGCGATGGTCGTCGTGCCCTCCTGGGTGACGACGGCGTACGTCTCGCCGGGCCGTGGCTGCCAGACGGCGAGGCCGTAGACGGCCTGCTCCTGCTCGACCGCCTCCCGGTCGGGGTTGAACAGGAAGCTCTGCTCCGCCGCGGTGACCTCGGTCAGCGGGGTACGCGCCACCGCGCCGGCCGGGTCGATGGCGAAGAACCGGAGCTGATCGTTGTAGCGGTCCGAGACAACGGCGACGTCGACCCGGCGACCGGCCAGGCGCAGGCCGTACGCGATGTCCACATTGTTGTAGCGGCCCGGGACAGCGTCGCTCCGTGGTGCCTTCGTGGCGGGCAACGACTGAAGCTCACGAGAGCCCATGTCGTAGACGCGGAGGCCGCCCTCCTTGGCGGTCACGATCACCACGGATTTCCGTGAGTCCGCCGGATGGACCCAGATCGCCGGATCGTCACCGGAGGCGTTCCCACCCGTCATGTCGTCGTACAACACGGGGGTCTCGTTGTTGGTGGTCACGACCGGCGGCCGGGCGGTGGCGGCAGCGGTCACCTGCACCGGGGCGAGAAGCGCAGCAGCGGCGACGACGCCTACCGTCAGCGCGGCGCTCAATGTGTGCGTCATGTGCCGGACCCTTCGGCACGGAGATTGCCGCCGATCCGGCCGGCGGGTTGCGGGAAGGGGAAATCATCGACACGTTCGGGCATCGGTGGTTCGTGCCGGCGTCACCCGCGTACGAGTTCCCGACCACCGGCCAGCGACACCGTCTGGCCGTTGACGTGCCCGTTTGCCGCCGAGGCCAGGTAGGTGACGGCGGTGGCGACGTCCTCGGGGGTGCAGATGCGACCGGTGGGGGTCTTCGCCGACTCGGCCGCGACCGCCTCCGGTCCCAGGAACGGGGCGTTCAGTGCCTTGTCGGTGAGGGTGAAGCCGGGACGCACGATGTTTGTCAGGATCCCGTGGCGGGCCTCCCGGACGGCGAGCACCCGCGCGGCGGTCTCGAGCGCGCCCTTCGCGGTGGCGTAGGCGAGTGGCCCCGCCATGGGTTGCGCGACGATGTCGGTCGACACGACGACGATGCGTCCCCAGCCGGCGGCGCGCATGGCCGGCAGCGCCGCATCGACGAGCGCCACCGGACCGACGGTGTTGACGGCCAGCGACGTGGTGAGGCCCTCGATCTCGTCGGTGTCGAAGGAGGGCCACTGCACGGCGTTGGCGATCAGCGCGGCGACCGGCCCGAGGCGTTCGTCGATCTCCTCGATGACGCCGGGCATGCTGATGGGGCTGCGGTGATCCAGGTGGACGGCGCAGGCCCGACCGCCGGCTCGCGTGATGACGTCGACCACGTCCAGGGCGCCGTCGTGGTTGGTGTACCAGGACACGGCGACGGCGGCGCCCTCGGCCGCCAGGTGCAGGGCGGTGGCGCGGCCGATGGCCCCGGAGGCCCCGGTGACGAGGGCGACCTTGTTCGACAAACCGGTTTCCATGACAACTCCATAGTCGGCTATAGGTTAGCCGACTATGGACCACTTGGCGCCGGCCCGTCAACTCGTACACTGCCCGGGTGGAACTCACGGATGTCCTGGCCACCAACAAAGCCCTGGTCAAAGTGGCCAAGCTGTACCGCAGCGCGCAGGCCGACGTACTCGGCGCGCTCGCCCTGCACCCAGGGCAGGACGTGCTGCTGTGGCTGCTCGGCCAGGAGCCCGACGGTATGACGATCTCTGAGATCGCCGCCCGGCTCGGCGTGGAACAGCCCACCGTGACCCGCAGCCTCAGTCGCCTCGATCAGGGTGGTTGGTTCGTCAGGGAGCCCGTACCGGGCGATCGGCGCGCCACCCGGATCCAGTTGACCCACAAGGGCCGGGCCGCCATCCCGGAGATCGAGGCGGCCTGGCACACGCTCGCCGAGACCGCGACCGCCGGCATGGCCGCCGATCAACGAGCCACGTTTGTCGAACTACTCGAAAAGGTACGCGGAAACCTCCGTACCCTCACCACCGAAACCGAGTGAGCGAGATGTCCACGATGGATCCCACGCTCGGCAGCGGGGGTACCTTGGTCGTGACGGGCGGGATCACTCGACGAACTCCTCGGCGATGATGCCGGTCATCGGTGCGCCACCACGGACCAGGGCGAGCGCCAGCGCCGAGCCGAGGGCGGCGAGCGCCGCCTCCGAGGCGACAATGGTGAGCGCGGTCGCTGCCACCAGCAGCAACGCGGTGCCGACGGCGACCACCGGGGTGCGCAGCACGAAGTATCCGGCCAGCCGGAACACGTCGCGCAGCCGGAACGTGAACAGCGACGTGACCACCAGCGCGTTGATCCCGACCACCGACACCCCGGCACCGACCAGCGCCAGCGGCACCGCCCACCAGCCGGGCACCCCCGCCGCCGGCAGGTTGACCAGGTTGACCGCGATGACGGTCAGCCATACCAGCGTCGGCGCCCAGACCAGCAGCGAGCCGGTCAGGTTGGCCCGGTAGCCGCGCCAGAACAGCCGCCACGGGTGCAGCTCGGTCAGGTCGAGACGCTGCCGGTGCAGGGCGTACAGTGCGGCGGAGATGGCCGGGCCGAGCGGTACCGCACAGACCGCGACCAGCGGCAGGTTGCTCACGTGCCGCTCCAGCGCGAACAGCGCCACCAGGCCGGGCGCCGCGCAGACCAGCAGCAGCAACTCCACCACGAGCAGCGTGTAGATCAGCGCCGCCCCCCGGGACAGCGGGCCGGCACCGAACTCACGACGGGTCGCGGTGCTCACGACGGTTCACCGCCGAGCAGTCGCCTCTCGTCCCACCGTTGTGGCGTCTCGTCGGTCACCGGGCTCACCTCGGCCAGGGTCACCTCGTGCCGGGCCAGGTGCAGGTCCAGCTCGACGCGGCCGGCCAGCACCGGCAGCGAGCCGTGCCGTCGGGCCGGCTCGGCGGCCTGTCGCAGAACGTCGAGTTGGCGGGCGGTGGGGGAGGGCGGTCGGCCAAGTTCGCACCAGGCCCGCCAGGCGTTGCCGGACTCGTCGCTGACCGAGGAGCGCAGCAGGAACGCGGTGCGGGCGGCCGGGTCGGCGATCGGCAGCGACAGGCGTACGGTGTGGCCGTCCACCGGTTCACCGCCGCCGGCCAGCCCGCAGGGCATGAAACCCAGCTCGACGAACGGCCGGACGCGCAGCTCGAGGTAGGCGTCGACGACCTGGTCGAGGTAGCCGAAGGCGTGCCGGACGCGGCGTTGGCCCTGGTGTTCGTACGGTCGGGGTACCCCGACGCCGTCGCTGAGCAGGCCGCGCCCGCGGATGTGCCGGAAACCGATCTCGCGTTGTACCAGGGCCAGGTCGAGCCGGCCGGTGCCGACGGCGAGGCGCCACGCGTCGCTCAGCCGGCCGACGGGTTGCTCCGCAACGGTGATCCGCATCGTCGTCCCTGTGCTCGGGGTGTAGGGTGCCCGGTCCGGTCGCGCCGACACGACCGGACCGGACAGGTCCGCTAGTTCTTCTCCTGGTAGCGCTTGTGCGCCTCGTTGACCATCTCCAGGTAGGCGTCCATGTTCTTGCTCTTCAGCTCCGCCACGTAGGCGTCCCACTCGGCGAAGTCACGCTGCCCGAGCACGAACTGGAGCGTGGCCTGGTAGACGTGGTCCTTCAGCGGGGTCTCCCACAGCGAGGCCTGCTCGCGCTCCTCGTCGTTGAGCGGGTACGGCGGCGGCGGCGACTTCGGCGCGCGGGCGTTCATCACCTGCTGGAACTCCTGCTCCTCGGGCGAGGAGAACGCCTGTACCAGCTCGGGCTTGCCGCCGTAGGCGAACACGCCGTTGCCGAAGCCGAAGTCCTTCCGGAGGTGCTTGGGCGCGCCGGGGTTGAGGCCGATCATGTCGACGTCCGGAGCGAGGGTCTTCTTGCCGGTGGCGTCCTTGACGAAGGTGGTGCCCTCGACGCCCCACTTGGCGAACTCCTGCCCCTCGTCGGAGTACCAGAGCCAGTCGACGAACTGCATCATGGCCACGAAATTCTTGCTGTCGCGGGCCTTCGAGGAGATCATCATGCCGTTCTCCAGCCGGCTGGCCGGGTTGATCTCGCCGGCCGGGCCGATCGGCAGCGGAATCTTGGTGATCTTCGCCTTCGGGTTGGTGGCGGCCAGGTCCGGCCGGTAGTCGTTCACCAACGTCTGCGCATTGCTGCTGATCACGAAGGACTTGCTGTTGGCGAGCTTCTGCCGGGCCAGGTCGTCGGTCTGGGTGAAGCTCTCCGGGTCGAGCAGCTTCTCCGACACCAGCTTGTTGAGGTACTGCAACATCTGCTTGTACTGCTCGGTGGCGCCGGTGTACTCGAACTGCTGCGCCTGGGCGTTCCAGCTGACGTGCTGGAAGTTCCAGCCCGCGCCTTCCAGACCGTAGGACACGGCCAGCATGTTGAGCAGGTTGCCGGCCGGGTTGGGCTGGCTGAACCGGTCGGAGAACGGGTAGACGTCCGGGTACGCCGCCTTCATCGCCTTGAGCATCGTGTAGACCTCGTCCCAGGTCTTCGGGATCTCGAGGTTCAGCTCTTCGAGGATGTCGGTGCGGACCGCCAGGGAGTATTCGTGCCAGGGCTTCTCGTGCAGACCCGGCAGCAGGTAGAACTTGCCGTCCAGCTGGCGCAGGGTGTCGAGCTCAGGCTTCAGGTTCCACTTCTCGATCTTGTCCTTGAGGTTCGGCATCAGATCGAGGTAGTCGCTGACCGGCAGGATCGCCCCCGAGGAGACGTACGCGTGCACGTCCGGCGGATAGGTCTTCGGAATCAGCATCGGGGCGTCGCCGGCACCGATGAGCAGGCTGCGCTTCTGGTTGTAGTCGCTCAGCGGCACCGCGACCTTGTCGAGGCTGACGTTCGTCCGGGACGTCAACTCCGTCCAGAACAGCCAGTCCTCCTTGAGCGGATAGTTCGGGTGGTTGTTGTAGAGGATGGAGAAGGAGAGCGGCTCGGTGGCCTTGAACTGGGTACCGGCGGCGTAGTTCTCCATCGCGCCGGCCCGGTTCTCCGACAGGTCCTCGCTGTCGGACGAGTCGTCGCCACAGGCGGTGACGCTGCCGAGGGCTAACAGCACGGCGGCAGCCGCCGCCGCGTGACGCCACGATCTGCGGAACATGGCGGGATCCTTTCAACTCGGTGGTGGGAGGGTGTTCGCTACTGGTCAGCCCTTGACCGCGCCGAGCATGATGCCCCGGACGAAGTACCGCTGGACGAAGGGATAGACCAGGAAGATCGGCAGAGTGGTGAGCACGATGGTCACGGCCTTCAGCGTCGCCTCGGCCTGTACCTCGTTCGCCTCGCTGATCGCCCCGACGTTCTCCGCGCCGGTGGCGCCGGCGATCAGGTTGCGCAGGTACACGGTGACCGGCCACAGCTCCTGCCGGTCCATGTAGAGGAAGGCTGCGAACCAGGAGTTCCAGAAGGCCACCGCGTAGAAGAGCACCATCGTGGCGACGATGGCCTTCGACAGCGGCAGCACGATTCGTAGCAGGATGCCGTACGTGTTGAGCCCGTCGACGGCGGCGGCCTCCTCCAACTCCGTCGGCAGGCTCTCGAAGAACGCCTTCATCACCAACAGGTTGAACACGTTTATCGCGTTGGGCAGGGCGATCGCCCAGACGCTGTTCTTCAGGCCCAGGCTGGTGACCAGGACGTAGTTGGGAATGAGGCCGCCGGTGAAGAACATGGTGAAGACCGCGATGCCGACGAGCGCCCCGCGACCCTTGAGCTGCTTCTTCGACAGCACGTACGCGTAGCAGGTGGTCATCACGATCGAGATGACCGTGGCGGTGACCGTGTAGAACACCGTGTTGCGGTAGTTCGTCCAGAACAACGGGTCGGACATCAGCAGCTGGTACGTGTCCAGGGTGAACCCGCGCGGCACGAGATTCACCTGGCCGGCGATGATGTACGCCTCGTCGCTCAACGAGCGGGCCACGATGTTGACGAACGGGTAGAGCGTCACCACCACCACGAGGGTCAGGACGATCCCGTTGACCACCCGGAACACCCGGTAGCCCCGGGTCTCCTGGATGCCGCGGCGGCGGGGACGGGGCGCGGCCTCGGTGGGCCGCTCGACGGTGTCGACGGTCACCACAGGCTCGTCCCCACCGTGCGACGGGCGATCAGGTTCGCCGAGACGACCAGGATCAACCCGATCACCGCCTCGAACAGCCCGATCGCGGCGGCATAGCTGAAGTTGCTGGACTGGAAGCCCATCCGGAACAGGTAGGTGGAGATCACGTCCGCGGTCGGATAGGTAAGCGGGTTGTACAGCAGCAGGATCTTCTCGAAGCCGACCGCCATGAAGGCGCCGATGTTGAGGATCAGCAACGTCACCATCGTCGGCCGGATGCCCGGCAGGGTGACGTGCCAGGTCTGCCGCCACCGGTTGGCTCCGTCGATGCGGGCCGCCTCGTAGAGGTCGTCGTCGATGGTGGTGAGCGCCGCCAGGTACAGGATGGTGCCCCACCCGACGGTCTGCCAGACCTCCGAGGAGACGTAGATGGTGCGGAACCACTCCGGCCGTTGCAGGAACGGGATGGCGTCACCGCCACCGGCGCGGACGAGCTGATTGACCGTCCCGTCCATGGACAGCAGCTGCATGACGATGGCCGCCACGATCACGATGGACAGGAAGTGCGGCAGGTAGGACACGGACTGCACGAGGCGCTTGAGCTTGCGGGCCCGTACCTCGTTGAGCAGCAGCGCCAGCACGATGGGCAGCGGGAAGCAGAACAGCAGGGTCAGCGCACCGAGCATCAGCGTGTTGGTGAAGACGTTCCAGAACGTCGGATCGTTCAGGAACATCTTGAAGTACCGCAGCCCGACCCAGTACTCGCCGAAGATGTTGCCGCCGGGCTGGAATCGGCGGAAAGCGATGATGTTGCCCAGCATCGGCAGGTACCGGAAGATCAGGAAGAACAGCAGCGGCAGTATCGCCAGCGAGTACAGCTGCCAGTCGCGCCGCACCGCGCGTCGCCAGGTCCGCCGGGCGGCGCGTGGCGGCGGGTTCGGCGTCGTCATGTCGGGGCTGGGCGCCGACGAGGTCAGGGTGGTCACGCTGCTCATGGCCGGTCCTCCGGCGCGGGCCCGGCGACCGGTTCGACGCGTGCCCGGGACACCAGTTCGCGATGGTGCCCGACCTCGCGCTCGTCGCCCTCCAGCCGCAGTGCCAGGCCCGCCACCGCGCCACCGCTGGACCGGCTGAGCCGCAGCTGTACCTCGCCGGGCTCGACCACTCGCCGGCCGTGCAGCCCGGTGAACGAGGTGACGTCGGCGGGGACCGTGAAGCTGACCCGCGCCGCCCCGCCGGGCTCCACCGGAACCCGCGCGTAACCGATCAGGCGAACCACCGGCCGGGTGGTCTGCGCCACCGGGTCGTGCAGGTAGAGCTGGACCACCTCGGTGCCGGCGCGGGCACCGGTGTTGCGGACGGTGACGCCGACGGTCACCTCCCCGTCGACCGGCCAGGCCGTCAGCTGCCCGGTGACCCCGCCCGGCGCGCCGCTCACTGCGGCGTCGCTCCACTCGAAGGTGGTGTAGCTGAGACCGTGTCCGAACGGGAACGCCGGCGTCGGGTCCACCGACGACACCTTCGAGCGTCGGCCCAGGATGGGGGTGAGGTAGGTGCCGGGCAGCCCACCGGCGTGCCGGGGCACGCTGACCGGCAGCCGCCCGGACGGATCCACCTCGCCGGTGAGGATCTCGGCCACCGCCTGACCGCCGAGCTGACCGGGAAAGAACGCCTGCACAATGGCGCTCGCGCTGTCCACCGCGTCGCCCAGGGCGTACGGACGGCCGGAGAGCACCACCAGGACGACCGGCGTGCCGGTGGCCAGCACCGCGCGTACCAGTTCGGCCTGCACTCCGGGCAACTGGAGGTCCACCGCGTCGCAGCCCTCGCCGGAGGTGCCCCGGCCGAACATGCCGGCCCGGTCACCGACGGTCAGGACGCAGATGTCGGCGTCGGTGGCCGCCTCGACCGCTGCGGCGATGCCCGAGGTGTCGTCGCCGGTGATGTCGGTACCCGGTACGTGGGTGAGCAGCGGATGCCGCTGCTGAAGCGCCTCGCGCAGGGACGGGATCTCGACCCCGGTGCCGTGCTCGGGGTGATGCACGCCGACGTGCAGCGGGAACGTGTAGCAGCCGAGCATCGCCATCGCGTCGTCCGCGACCGGCCCGATCAGGGCGACCCGCTGGTGATCGGCGAGGGGCAGCAGCCCACGCTGGTTGCGGAGCAGGATGACGGACTGGCGGGCCAGGCGCAGGGCGACGGCCTGACTGGCCTCGTCGTCGAAGCGCAGCGCCTCGACATCCGCCGGCAACTCCTGCCAGCCCTCGTCGAGCAGCCCCAGCTCGATCTTCTGAATCAGCACCCGCCGCAGCGCCCGGTCGACCAGACCCTCGCCGACCTCGCCGGAGCGTACCGCCGCCGCCAGGGGCGCGCCGTAGGCATCCACGGTGGGCAACTCGACATCGATGCCGGCCCGCAGCGCCAGCCGCGCCGCCGCGGCGGCGTCGGCGGCGACGCCGTGCAGGGTCTGTAGGAACCGGACGGCGAAGTAGTCGGCGACGAGCACCCCGTCGAAGCCCCACTGATCACGCAACGTCCGGGTGAGCAGGTCCTCGTCGGCCGCCGCCGGCACACCATCGACCTCGGCGTACGAGTTCATCACCGATCGCGCCCCACCGAGCCGCAGAGCCATCTCGAAGGGCGGCAGGATCACGTCGGCCAGTTCCCGGCGGCCCATCGCCGTCGGTGCCAGGTTCCGGCCACCGCGCGACGCCGAGTAGCCGGCGAAGTGCTTCAACGTCGACACCACACCGGCCCGCTCCAAGCCACGCACGTACGCCGCGCCGACCGTGCCGACCAGGTAGGGGTCCTCGCCGATCGTCTCCTCGGTGCGCCCCCAGCGGTAGTCGCGGGTGACGTCCAGTACCGGGGCGAGTCCCTGATGGACACCAGCGGCGCGCATCGACCGGCCGATCACCCCGGCCATCTCCTCGACCAGCTCCGGATCGAAGGCCGCGCCCCAGCTCAGCGGGGTCGGGTAGACGGTCGCCCGCCAGGCGGCGAAACCGGTGAGGCACTCCTCGTGCACCTGCGCCGGGATACCGAACCGGTTTGCCGCGACGATCTGCGCCTGGGACGCGGCCAGGGAACGTGCGCCGAGGACCGGATCGACCGGCGCGGTGCCGAACGGCCGGGTCAGCTGCCCCAGGCCGTGCCGGATCGCCTCCGACCACGGCGGAGTGTGCTCGACCATGTCGGTCTGATGGGGAGCGACACCCTCACCGGAGGCGTCCGCACCGACCCAGAGGCCGACCAGCTGAGCGAGCTTCTCCTCAAGCGACATCAGCGGGATGAGCGCGTCGGCCCGTTCGTCCGGTCGCAGTCTCGGATCACGCCACCGATCGGCGTGAGTGGACGCCAATCGGTCGTCGACGGGCAGCTGACTTGTCATGCGAACCCCTCCGGCCGGAGCCGGGAGGTCTCCCGGCAGGCCACGCCGACCGCCGTGGAGCACGGCGATTGTCGAAATTTTCGGAAACCAGTCGGACACCTGTGTCGGGGAACCTAAGGGCGTCGACAGGGCCTGTCAAGGGGCGCGGAAAAGACTGTTCAGGCCGTACTTGTCATGCTGGTAAGCGATTGCCGGCATTCATCCCCACGATTACGTGGCATCGACTCGGGTCACCCTCCGTCGGTCCGCTGCGTGTTACAGTCTCCGAAAATTTCGGACTCGTTGCAGAGGATCGGATGGCAGAGAAGCGTTCGCCGACGGCCCTCGGCTCCGCGACCATCGCGACCATCGCGCGGGAGGTCGGGGTCTCCTCGGCCACGGTCTCCAAGGTCCTTAACGGACGGTCGGACGTCGCCGCCGTGACCCGGGCACGGGTCGAGGCCAGCCTGCAACGGCACCGCTACCGCAGGCGTGCCCGTCGGGCACCCGGCGAGGGCCAGATCGACCTGGTGTTCCACGAGTTCGGCTCCGACTGGGCCTTGGAGATCATCAGGGGAGTCGAGGCGGTCGCCGCCCTCACCGGGGTGAACGTGGTGCTGTCTCAGCTCAGTGCCGCCCGTCGGCCGCCGCAGTCCTGGGTCGACGGGGCGGTCGCCCGGCGTCCCCTCGGGGTGCTGCTGGTCATGTGCAACCTCACCGACCAGCAGCGGCAACAGTTGCAGCGCCAGTCGATTCCCGTGGTCGTCATCGACACCGACAGTGCCAGTGTGGCCTCCGTGCCCACCGTCGGCTCGAACAACTGGAACGGCGGGCTGATCGCCACCCGACACCTGTTGGATCTCGGGCACCGCCGCATCGCGCTCATCTCCGGCCCACGGGACGTGCTCTGCGCCCGGGCCCGCACCGCCGGCTTCCGCTGTGCCCACGAGGAACTCGGCGTGCCGATCGACACCACGCTGATTCGTCATGGCAACTTCCACCTCGACGCCGGTTACACCCACGGCATCGAGCTGCTCAGTCGGCCCGACCGGCCCTCGGCGATTTTCGCCGGCTCCGACCTGCAGGCGCTGGGCGTGTTACGGGCGGCCCGGCAGCTCGGCCTCGACGTCCCCGGCGACGTGTCGGTGGTCGGCTACGACAACCTGCCGCTTTCGGCCTGGATCGGTCCGGCCCTGACCACGGTCCACCAGCCGCTGCGCGACATGGCCGGCACGGCCACCCAGATGCTGCTCGATATCGCCCGTGGCAACGCCCTGCCCACCAGCCGGATAGACCTGGTCGCGGAGCTGGTGATCCGGGAGAGCACCGCGCCGCCCCCACACTCGTGAACGAGCCCGCTGCGAGGAGCCATGCCCCTGTTCGACCTCCCACTGGACCAGTTGCGGCAGTACGCCCCGGCCGTGGCCGAACCCGCCGACTTCGACGCGTTCTGGCAGTCGACGCTGGACGCGGCGACGCAGTCGCCGGTGCTGCTCGACCTCCGGCCCGAACCGACCGACCTGCGCCTGGTGGACAGTTGGGACGTCACCTTCACGGGCTTCGGCGGCGATCCGGTCCGAGCCTGGTACAACCGTCCGGCCGGGATCGACGAGGCGCTGCCGGTGATCGTGGAGTACGTCGGCTACGGCCGTGGCCGAGGGCTGCCACACGAACGCCTGATCTGGCCGGTCGCCGGCTACGCCCACCTGTTGATGGACGCCAGGGGACAGTCCGGCCAGTACGGCACGGGGGACACGCCGGACCCGCACGGTGAAGCGCCCGGCGGGCCGTCGCCGGTGACCCGCGGCATCATGACTCCGGAGGGTTACTACTACCGCCGGCTGATCACCGATGCGGTGCGGGCGGTGCAGGCGGCGCGGGCGCTGCCGGGAGTCGACCCGCACCGGGTGGTGGTAGCCGGCAACAGCCAGGGCGGCGGACTGTCCCTCGCGGTCGCCGGGCTGGTCAGTGATCTCGCCGCCGTGCTCACCACCGCGCCGTTTCTCTGCCACCCGCAGCGGGCGCTGGAGATCACCGAGGTCGGCGTGTACGGCGAGATCGTCAACTACCTCGCGGTCAACCGCGACGCGGAGCCGGCGGTACGGCGCACGCTGTCCTACGTCGACGGGGTCAGCTTCGCCCGTCGGGCCAACGCGCCGGTCCACTTCGGTGTCGGGCTGCGGGACATGGTGTGCCCCCCGAGCACCGGGTTCGCCGCCTACAACCACTACGGCGCCGTCGTCGGTGGTCCGCCTTTCGAGCGTACGATGCATGTCTATCCGTTCAACGGTCACGAACACGGCGACGCCACCCAGGTGCGGCGGCAGCTGCGCTGGCTGGCCGATGTGCTCGATGCCGGGACCGCGGATCGGCTGGACGGTCCGAAACTTTCGAGTGCCCTGATCTCGCCGGCCTGACCACATTTCCTGTGGCACACCGAGGACAGCGGAGTCGGATCGTGACCGGACGAACGGTCAAAGAGTGCTGCGGCGCGTTGAGCTTACGGACCTGTTTCGATAAGGTTTTCGATATAACAGCCTCGATCTACTCATGATGGCCGGCTGAGTGCACCGGCCGACGCGGCATCCGGGCGACCGCGTCGGCGACGGGGCCATCGTGTTGGGCAGTAGTCGGGGCCGGCTTCTCATCAGCACGGCTTCGTCGAAAGGCTCATGCCATGAACAACGCCCACGCCCGCGCGAGCGGGCGGCCAGCTACCCGACTGCGACCGCGCGCCGCGCTGGTCTCGGCCGCGGTCGGTCTCGCCCTCGTCGCCACCAGCATGGTGGTGGCCTCCAGCGCCCAGGCTGCCGAGAGCACCCTCGGTGCGGCCGCCGCCCAGTCCGGGCGGTACTTCGGGACCGCGGTGGCCGCGAACAGGCTCTCCGACTCCACCTACGTCAACATCCTGAACCGTGAGTTCAACTCGGTCACGGCCGAGAACGAGATGAAGATCGACGCGACCGAGCCGCAGCAGAACAACTTCACGTTCGGCAACGCGGACCGGATCGTCAACCACGCCCTGTCCCGGGGCTGGAAGGTGCGGGGTCACACCCTGGCCTGGCACTCGCAGCAGCCTGGCTGGATGCAGCAGATGGAAGGCTCGGCGCTGCGTAACGCGATGCTGAACCACGTCACCCGGGTCGCGACCTACTACCGCGGCAAGATCGACTCGTGGGACGTGGTGAACGAGGCGTTCGACGACGGCAACAACGGCGCGCGCCGTAACTCGAACCTGCAACGCACCGGCAACGACTGGATCGAGGCCGCGTTCCGGGCCGCCCGGGCCGCCGACCCGGGCGCCAAGCTCTGCTACAACGACTACAACACCGACAACTGGACCTGGGCCAAGACCCAGGCCGTCTACCGGATGGTGCAGGACTTCAAGCAGCGTGGCGTGCCGATCGACTGCGTCGGGTTCCAGTCGCACTTCAACGCCCAGTCTGCGTACAACAGCAACTACCGCACCACGCTGTCCAGCTTCGCCGCCCTCGGCGTGGACGTGCAGATCACCGAGCTGGACATCGAAGGCTCCGGCAGCAGCCAGGCCAACACCTACCGCAACGTGGTCAACGACTGCCTCGCGGTGCCCCGCTGCAACGGCATCACCGTATGGGGCATCCGCGACAGCGACTCGTGGCGCTCGTACGGCACCCCGCTGCTGTTCGACAACAACGGCAACAAGAAGCAGGCGTACACGGCCACCCTGGACGCGTTGAACTCGGGCGGCACCACCCCGCCGCCGACCACCCCGCCGCCCACGACCCCGCCGCCCACGACCCCGCCGCCGACCACCCCGCCGCCGACCACGACCCCGCCGCCCGGCGGATCCGGCTGCACGGCGACGGTGTCACTGAACCAGTGGAACGGTGGCTTCGTCGCCACGATCCGCGTCACCGCCGGTTCCGCGAGACTGAACGGCTGGTCGGTGGGCATCGCAGTTCCGGGCGGTAGCTCGGTGACCAACACCTGGAACGCCCAGGCCAGCGGCAACAGCGGAAACGTGACGTTCCGCAACGTCAGCTACAACGGCACCGTGAACGCCGGTGCCACCACGGAGTTCGGCTTCCAGGGCACCGGTACCGGACCATCGGGTACCCCCACCTGCACCGGCAGCTGATCCACCGGCACCCAACCGGGCCCGGCGCGGACCTTCCGCGCCGGGCCTCGGCGCGGTCACCAGTTGTGCAGGGTGCCGTCCTCCAGCCGGTTCACCGGCAGCGAAGCCGGGCGGTACGGATGCCGCGCCGCCAACTCCTCGTCGATGTCGACGCCGAGCCCTGGTTCCTCCGACGGGTGCAGGAAACCGTCGGCGAAGCGGTACGAGTGCGGGAAGACCGCGTCGGTCGCCTCGCTGTGCGGCAGGTACTCCTGCAGCCCGAAGTTGGGGATGCTGATGTCGAGATGCAGGGCCGCGGCCAGGCACACCGGGGACAGCGTGGTGGTGCCGTGCGATCCACTGCGTACGTGGTACAGGTGGGCGAGATCGAAGATCCGGCGTAGGTGGGTGATGCCTCCCGCGTGCACGACGGTGGCCCGTACGTAGTCGATGAGTTGCTCGGTGATGAGCTGCTGACAGTCCCAGATGGTGTTGAAGACCTCGCCGACGGCGATCGGCGTGGTGGTGTGCTGGCGGATCAGCCGGAAGCCCTCCTGCAACTCCGCTGGTACCGGGTCCTCCAGCCAGGTCAGCGCGTACGGCTCCAGGGCTTTGCCCAGCCGGGCGGCCTCGATCGGGGTGAGCCGATGGTGCACGTCGTGCAGTAGCTTCACCTCCGGCCCGAATTCGCTGCGTACCTGGGCGAAAACCGACGGCACATGGGTGAGATAACGTTCGCTGCTCCACCCGGTCTCGGTCGGCACGGCCGAGGCTGGCCGTTGGTGGAACGTGCCGTCCTGCGCCACGCCGTAGGTGTCGGCCAGCCCGGGCACGCCGCACTGCACCCGGATCGCCCGGTACCCGAGATCGAGATGGCGGGCCATCTCGGCGAGCAGGCTGTCCACCGTGGGCGCGTTCGCGTGGCCGTAGACGGTGACCGCGTCGCGGCTGCGGCCGCCCAGCAGTTGATAGACCGGCAGCCCGGCCACTTTGCCCTTGATGTCCCAGAGTGCGGTGTCCACCGCCGCGATGGCGCTCATCGTGACCGGGCCGCGTCGCCAGTACGCGCCCCGGTACAGGTACTGCCACGTGTCCTCGATCCGGTCGGCTTCCCGACCGATCAGCAGCGGCACGACGTGCTCGGTCAGATAGCTCGCGACCGCGATCTCCCGGCCGGTGAGGGTGGCGTCGCCGACCCCGGTCACCCCGTCGTCCGTCACGAGCTTCAACGTGACGAAGTTCCGGCCGGGGCAGGTGACGATGACCCGGGCATCGGCGATCTTCATCCAGACTCCCCACCGGTGGCCGACGGCTCGACGCGAGCCAGTCTGAAATCACCCCCAAGATCTGTCAACCGACTCCGGCAGGGCGGCAGTTCTGCCCGACACACCCCGGGAAACCCGCGCGCTGGGCCGTCCGGTGACGGGCCGCCGGAGACCGGGGCCACCCGGGACGGTGCGGGTGGCCCCGGCATGGTCAGCAGCGGTTGATGCTCGAATTGCTGAGGGCGATGTTGCTGATGGTCAGGTTGGCCGTGCAGGGGCTCTCCAGGATCCGGCTGTTGACCAGGGTGAAGTTTCGCAGGGTGATGTCCCGGTTGCCGGGAAACTCCGTCCGCGCCGCCAGTCGAACCTCCCCGCCACCGCTGATGGTGCCGCCGCCGGCCGCGATGTCCACGCCGTAGCAGTTCTCGATCAGGATCGCGTTGTTCCCGGTGTTGGCGATGTCGACCCGGTTGACCGCCACGCCGCCGGACTCGGAGACGCAGAAGATGCCCCGGCCGCCGCCGCGCGCCCGTACGGTGTCGACCCGGATGTTGATCGGGTAACCGGCGCCGATCCGCCCGGCGCGGTTGGCGGTGCGGAATGCCGCATAGCCGGTGCCGGTGCCGGCGTTCTCCGCGTCGACGGTGGTCACGGTGGCGTTGACGGTCTCGTTGAGCAGCAGGCCGGAGCCACCGACGTTACGGGCGGTCACGGTGCCGACGGTCAGTCCGTCCACGCCGTACGTCTCGACGCCGTGGGTGCCGGTGCCGGAGACGTACACGTTGTCGATGCGTACGTTGCGCGTCCACTGGCTGGTGTCGCCCCGGTTGTCGATACGTACCCCCAGGCCGCTCGACAGGCGCAGGTCGATCTGGCCGAGGATCACGTTCGTCACGTTGCGCATGAAGATGCCGTAGAGCGGCGTGCCGGTGACGGTGAGGTTCTGCACCTCGACCTGCGTTGTACCGCGCGAGTAGATCGGCGCCTGGTCACCGGAGCCGGAACCGGTCACGTTGATCGTGCCGCAGACGTCGATCGTCGTGTAGCTGGGCAGGGAGATGCGCGAACCGGCGCTGATCGAGCCGGAGCCGCGTACCACGACACGCTGCTTGCTGGTCCGGCCGGCGCTGAGGCTGTTCACCGCCGCCTGCACGGCGGACCGCATGTCGCCGCCGGTGTAGACCGTGCTGCCGCCGTTGCGGGCGGTCCAGGTGCCGCCGTTCAGTGTCGCCTCGGCCTGGAACGAGCCGCTGCCGCAGCCGTCGCCGTTGCCGCCGCCCAGGCTGACCAGCTGCCACTGCTGGTTGGCGCCGTCGTGGTCCTGGTACTGCGAGATCATGCCGCCGTCGGCGGTGGACCAGCCCCACACGTCGAGGACCTTGTTGGAGTGCCGATTGAGGAACCGCACGTACCCGCCGGCGGAGTCGGCGAGGCGGAAGTGCTGGCGGGTGTTGCCGCTGGCTGCGGCGTTCTGCACGAGTTGGACACCGTCGATGGCGTTGGGCAGTTCGAGGACCTTGCCGCTGTGCACGGAGCGGATCTGGTAGTAGCCGCTGCCGACGTCGACGAACCGCCACTGCTGCACGGCGGCGTCGTTGCGGGCGTACTGGTTGATCGGGGCGTTGTCGGCGGTGGACCAGTTCCACACATCCATCGCCTTGCCGCTGTGCCGATTGACGAACACGTAGGTGGCGTTGGGATCGACCGTCGCGGCCTGGGCGCTCGGCGAGGCCACCACCACGGTGACGCCGACCAGCGCCATCGTGCTGACGGCGACCAGCCAGTGCCGAACGGATAGTCCTGGTCTGAACAGCATGCGGGTTCCTCCGGGTGCGAGTGCGGTGGTGGAGCGCGTGCCGGAGTGGTGAACGACGCAGAGCAAGCGCCTTCCTGGCATCGACAGCAATATATCTTTCGGTCTGGCCTGGACCAAGTGAGCGGTGGCGGCGCCGGGGGGGGGGGGGGGGGGGGGGGGGGGGGGCGCGGGGCGGCGGCGCCCGCCGCGGGGGGGGGTGGGGGCGTTGTGG
>NZ_JBXUOW010000027.1:0-73306 GCF_057196645.1 Micromonospora sp. ATLC16 | reverse complement strand
CCCTCAGCCAGCGGGCGAGTACCGCCGACAGCACCTCGGCGTCGATGCGGATCAACAGGCGCCACGCTGTCGTCGCGGCGGGAACCCGGTCGGTGAACCCGAGCCGGTTCCGTACCGATCGATCCTGGTTGCGGACCCAGTCGGTGACCGCGGCGAACGTGCACGCCCCGGCCAGCACCGCGCAGACCGCCGCCGAGAGGACGCTCACCAGCGGATAGCGCCGTCCTCGTGGATCACGGGTCAGGCACGCCAGCCAGTGCCACGAACAGGCTGTGATGGTCGCTATCGGTTACCACGGCTGGTGAAGGCATCCGGTGGGTCGGTGCGGCCGCAGGATCTCGGTGAGTGATGATGGCATCAGCGGGTGCGGTCCTGTTCTGGGTCATGAGGTCTTCGCAAACTCCATGATCACCAACGGGTCGCACCCGTCCTACATGGACCCCTACCTCGCGGACTCCCCACCCAAAACCCCAGCTCAAACACCCTTCAACCGACTACGCAATAGCCCTGGTCAACACCCTCAGCAACAACGCCCAGGCCCGGATGACCGCGCTGCACGCGCTGCTGCGGTTCCTGACCGGACTGACCAAGGGCGAGCAGTATGCGGCCGAGGACCTGCTGCAGGAGACGATGCTGCGGGCGTGGCGCAACCTGGACACCCTGCCGACCGAGCACGAGAACACACGGCGCTGGCTGTTCAAGGTAGCCCGGCGGATCGCGATCGACGCGGTCCGCCGGCGGCAGGCCCGGCCCACCGAGATCAACCTGCTGGATCTGACCCGGATGCCGGACCGGGACGACACCACCAACGAGGTGCTGGCGCTGCACTCCATGCGGGAGGCGATGCACGCCCTGACCGAGGGGCAGCGCCACGTCCTCTTCGAGCTGTACTTCAACGGTCTGACCAGCGACGAGACCGCGAAACGGCTGGGGGTCCCGGTCGGCACGGTCAAGTCCCGGGCGCACTACGCGCTCCAGCAGCTGCGGACCGCGGTCTCCCCCGGGTCCTGACCGGTGCCTTAGTCCCGGCGGGCGATGATCGCGACCCCGGTCAGCACGTCCCGGTTCTCGGCGAAGACGTGCCGCATGGCGAGCACCCTCCGCCGGGCGACCGGGTTGGTGACCACGTTGCCGACAAAACGCAGCGCGCCCGGCAGGCCCTCGTCGGCGACCACCCGGGCCGGGCGCAGCAGGGCCATCGGCGCGGTCCCCACCCATTCGGTGACCAGGCCGCACTCCCGCAGCAACGCGCTCCATTCGGGTACGGTCAGCGGCCGGGCGTTGACGTGGGTGGCCTGGGCCAGCGAGCGGCGGACCGCGTCGCGGCGAGAGGCCGACAGGTCGTCGGGGGTGAGCCCCAACTCATGCAGGGCGTAGAACCCGCCTGGCCGGAGCAAGCGGGCCGTCTCGGTGATGATCCGGCGTTTGACGTCGTCGCTCTGCATCGACAGCAGCGCCTCGCCGACCACCGCGTCAGCGGATCCGCTCGGCAGTCCGGTGTCCGCCGCCGAAGCCACGACCAGGCGTTCGCCCGGCAGACCAGCGCCCGGATCGGTGTCCACACCGAGGTAGGAGCCGGGCCGGCGACGCAGGATCGTGCGCGCGGTGGCACCCCGGCCGGGGCCGAGTTCGATCACGTCGCCGCCGGTCACCTCGACCCGGGACAGCAGTTCGGCGGTGAGTGCGGCGCCGCCGGGACGCAGCACCTTCTTGCCGAGCCGCCGGAACAGCACATAGGCCGGGGCCCGGTCGTCGGGACGGGATTCGGCGGTGGGTATGGTCATCGGTTTCCTCCCCGATGGGCAAGTGGTTGTACGCGCTGACGAGCTGTTCGTACGAGTGGGCGATGCGGTCGGTAGCCCGGCCGACGAGTCGGTTCCAGTCCCGGCCGTTCGGCACGGGAGGGAAAACGCTATCGTACCAGACGCTGGTCAGGTTCGCAGACATCGTGGTGGCCCCGCTGCCCCAGTCCACCGACGCGAGGCACAGCGCCAGGCCTCGTACGTACAGGCGGGCTGGTTGTCTCGGGGTTATCGGTCCGGGAGCACGCAGGTCGCCGACCAGCAGCATCGGCCCGGGCGGGTGGCCACGCGGCACGCGCTGCGCGTCCAACATCGCGCGCAGGGCGGATGCAACTGCCTGGCGTACGCCTCGGTCAGGCCGAGAATGTCGCCGGTGCCGCGATACGGCGGGTCGAACGCCTCGCGTAGCAGGTACACCGCGCATTCCGGGGCGGTCAAGCTGCTGGAGCATCCGCAGCATGGCCAGCGACAGCGTCTCGTGCCGCATGATGTCGTCGAGTGGTTCGTCGCCGGTACGCACTGGTTCGGGCAGCCAGGGGTCGACGTAGGCCTCGCGTCGGTGGTGGGCCCGCCAGGTCAAATCGATGGCCAGCCGGGAGACCACGGTTACCAGGAACCGGCCGGGTGACTCGATCACCGACCGGTCCGTCCGCGCCCAGCGCAGCCAAGCCGTCTGCACGACGTCCTCGGCGTCGGCGAGGCTGCCGAGCAGACGGTGGACCGGCCCCAGCAGCATCGGCCGGTGCTCCTGAGAAGCGTCGCCGCTGGTCACGGCTCAGTTATCACCGGCAGGCTCCGCAGGCCGTGCATCAGGATTCCGGGGCGCCAGTGCGGCACGAACCCGACGGCCAGTTCGGCCCGGGGATAGCGGGCGGTCAACGCGGCAAGCGCGACTTGGCCCTCCAGCCGGGCGAGTGGGGCGCCGAGACAGAAGTGGATGCCGTGCCCGAACGCCACGTGCGAGGCAGCCGACGCGCCGTCGGCCTCATCCCGGTTGGCGGCGAGCAGCGACAACAGGAACCGTGATCCGGCCGGGATCATCCGGTCGTCGATGGTGATGTCCTCGGTGCTGATCCGGTGAGTGGCGTTCAGCAGTGGGCTCTCCAGGCGCAGGATCTCCTCGACCGTCGCCGCGGCCGTCTTCGGTCGCCGGGCCAGCGCGGTCCATCGTTCCCGGTCGGTGAGCAGGTGCAGCACCCCGTTGCCGATCAGGTTGACCGTTGTGTCGTGCCCGGCGACCAGCAGCAGGATCACCGTCGAGGTCAACTCGTCCTCGCTGAGCCGGTCACCGCCCTCGTCGTACGCGCCGATCAGGGAGGACAGCAGGCCGGCGTCGCGGTGGCGGCGCTTCCACGCGATCAACTCCCGGATGTAGCCGAGCAGGGCGGAGCGGGCGGCTGGCACCTCGCTGTACCGGCCGGTGGTCATGACCAGTGTCGACTCCCGGAAAGCGGCCCGGTCGTCGTCCGGCACACCGAGCAGTTCGGCGATGACGGCGACCGGCAGCGGTACCGCGAACTCGGCGAGCAGGTCCCGCGGTCGGTCCCCGGGCAGGGCGTCCAGCAGGCGTTCGGTGGTGGACTCGACGAAAGCGCGTACGCCCTCGATCCGGCGCATCGTGAAGGCGCCCGCGACGAGCCGCCGCAACCGGGCGTGGTCGGGCGGGTCGGCGCCGAGCATGTGGGTCTCGGTAGCACGAAACTCGGCTTCGGTGGCGGTGGCCCGCACCCCCGCGGGGTTGATCATGCCGTCTTTGACCAGGCGGGGATCGGCGAGCAGGGCCCGCACGTCGCGGTATCGGGTGACCAGCCACGTCCGGCCGCCGTGCGGCAGGTCGACGGGTGTCACCGGATGGTCGCGCCGCAGCTCGCCGAGCAGCCCGTGCTGAACACTGGTGTCCTTGAACAGACGGTCGTACAGGTCACCCACAGGTCGGCCCCCCATCGGATCACAGGTCATCACCCATCAACGTACGTATCGGGGTCAGGGTTCAGCGTCATGGTGGTAACCGTCGTCACGCGGGCGAACGATGATCGTCGCCACGCGGCGTGGAACCGTGAAGATCTGGGTTACCCACCAGTCCGGCCGTGACTTCCTCGCGCACACCTTCGTTGACGTCGAGTTCGAGACGGCGAGCAGTCCGGCCGACCTGCCGTCCGACCCGGCCGGTATCGGATTCTGGGGGCCATCCTTCATGAACCAGCAGCCGATGCACACCCTGACGCCCGAGATGTGGGTGACCGGCGCGATCCTGGCCGCCTACCGCCGGTTGCCGGACTTCGTGCTCGCGCAGCGCAAAGCCCGATGGGCGGACACCGACGCGGCGGCGACCCGGGCACTGAGCGGCGCACACGTCCTGGTCGTCGGGGCCGCTTCGATCGGGGCGGCGGTCGCCCACTGGCTCGAACCGTTCGGTGTCGACGTGTCCCAGGTCGCCCGGCGGGCCCGCCGGGAGGAGGGCGTGCACGGCGCCGACCCTGGATATTCACGGGGTCGTGATCAGAGCCAAAGCAAAGTTAGTTGATCTTCGTTTTCCCTGGTGATGGAGCGACCCCGACGGTCAGGCGCGGCCTTCCTTAGTAGACGATGGCGGTTTTCTACGCCAACCGTCGTCTACCAGAAAGGCCGCTGGTGTCAGTCTCGCATGCGGTTGCCGATGTCGTCGCGAACCGGGCCGGGGAGTCGGGCTTCGGGCCGGTCGCCGCGCTGGCTGCGGTGTTCTCGCAGGTCAAGGATCCGCGCAAGCCGAGGGTATCCGGCATCCTCTTGCTGCGGTGCTGACGGTTCTGACCATGGCGCTGCTATGCGGGGCACGTGACTTTCGGCAGGCCGCCGATCGAGTGGCCGAGCTCCCGCAACCGCTGCTCGACGCCGCGGGCGCCCGCCGGCATCTGGTGCTGGGCATTCGGATCCCACCTGGGCGTGACACCCTGCGCCGGTTGACCGAGACCGTCGACGCCGCGGCCCTGGACCGGCTGATCTGCACCTGGCTCACCACTCTGCTCGACCAGCCCACCGGCACCGGGCTCGCCCTGGACGGCAAGACCGTCCGCAACACCCGCCCCGGCACGAGCACCGGTCTGGACGTGCAACTGTTCTCCGCGATGCGCCACGACACCGCCGTGGTCGTCGCACAGGTGAAGGTCCCGGCCGACACGACCGAGGTCACCCAGATCGCCGCCCTGCTCGACGGACTCGACATCACCGGCATGACCATCACCGCCGACGCCGCGCACCCCAGCCACGACACCGCCGCCTACCTGATCGACCGCCGGGCCAGATACGTCTTCACCGTCAAAGCCAACCGGCCCGCCCTGCTCACCGCGATCACCGACCGGCTGCCCGCCGCGACGCCCTGCACCGCCGCCGCAACCAGCACCGAGCATCGCAACGGCCACCGGATCGTCCGCACGATCTGGACCGCACCCGCCGACGGTGTCGACTTCCCCGGCGCCGCACAGGTCTTCCGGATCCGCCGCGACACCTACGCCCCAGACGGCCAACGCGTCAGCAAACACATCCTGCACGGCGTCACCAGCCTGACCTGCACCGCAACTCAGATCGCCGCCCATGTCCGCGGACACTGGGGCATCGAGAACAAGATCCACTGGGTCCGCGACGTCCTGCTCGGCGAAGACGCCCCACGCCTACCTCGGCAACACCGCCCACACCATGGCGTGGGGTTACTCCTCCTCTGGGTCCTGTTGGTCCTCGTTGCGGTCGACGGCCCGATCGGCGCGGTCGGGGAATCCGTCCTGCGCAGTCGGCGAGTGCGGGTCTCGCTCGGCCGCCTCGCGGATCCGGTCGGCCGCCTCACGGGTCATCGGGGTCTCCTCCGGCATGGTGTGCACCTCCCTCCGGGAAGCACCGGCATGCGCGCACGCCAGTCGCTACCGACAGAGGTTCAGGGGCGTGCGCGCACGTCAGGGACGCGAGTGAGCGGCGTTTCATCGGCGCGGTGACCACGTCGCACGCGGGTACACCGCAGGCCCTCGAACTTCCCGTCCGGGGAAGTGGCCGCGCCCCGCCCCAGCACGGGGTTCGGGACGACACGTCTCATTGATAGGTCCGCGATCGAGGCGGGCCCGGCCGCTGTCGGGCGTTCCACCTTGCCGCCGGGGAATGCCGGCCAGCGCGCGGACCATCACCTCGCTGGCTCCCGACACGGCCCGATGCGTGGACCGCACCCCTGATGCTCACCCCGCCGCAGGCCGCCGTCAAGGATCTGACCTGCGAGTCCCTGAGTCGTCCGCTTCGGCTACCGACCCGGTTGGGCCGTTGCCCGGCGGGCCGCGTCCTGCGCGGACTTTCCGAACTGAATTTGCTGCCGGCCAGCAGCAGCCATGCCGGGTACGGGCCGCGCTGCTGCCGGACGAAGACCACCTCACCCTCAACGGTGGAAATGATCGCCAGCGCGGCGAAGGTGAGAACCTTCAGCCACGCCTGCCTGCCAGCCGAATGTGGCCGATGTGAACACCCGTCTGATCGACAACGCTGACGACGTCCGCCGGGACCTCCTTCTGCATCGGGCTTCGCCGATGATGGCGCTGATCGCGTCCTCGTCGGGTTCGAGTTTGCCGTTGGGCAGGTTCCATTGTCCGTCGGCGTAGCCGGTGCCGTCGCGGAGCGCGAGGAGGACCTGGTCGGCGTGGGTGAGCAGGAGTAGTACGTCAACGGGGTGGGTCGGTGGTGCGGTTACGCTGGCGGAGGGTAGCTGGCTGACCAGCGAGAAGCGGGTCGACCTGCCGGGCGATCCAGTCGACGCGTTCGGGGGTGCCGAGACCATCTGGCACCTCCAGCTCTTTCGATGAACGGGCTGGTGCGGGCCGGCTCGCCGGTGCAGTCGACCTGTACTCCGCGCTGCCGGTAGTGGGCGGCCAGGGCGTGTACCAGGGTGGCTTCCCCGCGGCGTGTGTCCTGCGTTCCGCAGCTCGGCGTCGGTATAGGCGGCGGATCTTGGCTGTGAGCTGGGTAAACAGTGGTAGGCCCGGTGACGGGGCGTGTCACTAGGTGGTTGTGTTGTTGCCGGTCAGGCGGTTGCGGGTGTGGCGTCGAAGATCCTGGGCGGCTCGGCGATCTTCAGCTTGGTGAGCAGGGCCTTCTGGGGTTGGGACAGTTCGGTGCGCTGGGCGAAGGTGCGCCGTGACCGCCGTCCGTGCCCTGACGGTGTCGTGCAGGCGCAGCAGCGTCGCTCGCAGCGTGGCGAACTCGGCGTCGGTGAGGCCGGTGGCCGTCTCGACCTGCCGGCGGACGATCGCGACTTCGCGTTCCAGGTCGGCGCCCGCCGCGGTGAGGTGGAGACGGACGACTCGCTCGTCGGCACCGTCGCGTCGCCGGATCAGGAAGCCGCCCTGCTCCAGCCGCTTGAGCAGTGGTGAGAGTGTTGACGTCTCCAGCCCGACCTCGGCACCGACCTCGGCCACCGTCAAGCCGTCGTTCTCCCAGACCGCCAGCATCACCAGGTACTGCGGGTAGGTGAGGCCCAGCGGTGCCAGCAGCGAGCGATACGCCGCGCCGACGGTCTTGGACGCGGAGTACAGCGCGAAGCAGAGCTGGTCACCGAGGCGGGCGTGGCGGAGTTCGCGGACGATTTCCATGGCCTAAAACTAGCCCGATGCAATAAGATCGTGTACGACTTAGTCGGACACGATATTAGGAGGACTCCCATGGCCACCTGGCTTCCCGGCCTGATCACCGCGACCCCGGAGGAGGGCTTCGACTTGGCGATCAAGCTGTCCCGCGTCGGGGTCAAGAAGACCCAGCCCGACGATCAGATCCGCGAGCGACTGCGCACCGAGTACGCCGAGAACTTCGACGCCCTGATCGCCAGCTCGCACGTGGTGGCGGTCAACTTCCAGACGGTTGCCGCCGCGAACGACTACTGGCGGGCCTGACCGGGTCGACGGATCTCGCCGTTCGTCCACCGCGCCCGTGGACTCCTGTTGAAGGCGGCCGTCGAAGGCGCACTGCGGACCATTCGCTGTAGGTGGGTGCGTGCGGAGCCGGGCCGGCCTGGCCGCGGGGACCGCCGGTGTCCATCGGCTGAGCCCGGCCGACTCGACGGTGCCGGAGCATCCGGTGAATCTGCTACGGGTGTTTCTGACCACCGGCTCATCTTCGGCGACCGCGCCCGAACGCTTCGACGACTTCGCGGAGCTGCTGGAGGTGCAACCTGGAGAACCAGGAGGAAGATATTGGCCGAGTAAGGTGATCGTGCCTGCCCGTTGTGAGGAAGTGCCCGTGAGCCTGCCGGTCGTTCACCCCCTGCCCACCCAGGTTCGTGAGTTCATCCTCGAGGGGATCGTCTCTGGGCGGTGGAAACCGGGGGAGCGGATCGTGGAGCGCCGGATCGCGGCCGAGCTGCAGGTCAGCCAGACTCCGATCCGGGAGGCGCTGCGCGAGCTGGAGGCGCTGCGGCTGATCGAGTCGTCGCCAAACAAGGGCGTGCGGGTGCGGCCGCTGTCGAAGACCGACCTTCAGGAGATCTATCCGGTCCGGGCCGGTCTGGAGCGGGTCGCGGCGTCGATTGCCGCGCCGCGCCTGGCCACCGGCTCGGTGGTACTGGAGACGGCGGTCACCGCGCTGCGGGAGGCCGACCGGCTCGGTGACTCGGCCGCCCAGGTGCGGCACACCGTGGCGTTTCACCGGGAGCTGGTGCGCGCCGCGGGCAACGAGGTGCTGCTGCACACGTGGGAGTCGCTCGGCGTCGAGGTGTGGACGACGCTGGCGATCCGCTGGCTGGGGGCCAGTCACCGCTCGTACGCCGATGAGCACCAGGCCGTGTTGGACGCCTTCCGCGCGCGGGCTCCCGGAGTGGCCGAGTTGGTCGAACAACATGTTCTTGGATGTGCGCCACAGGTGTGAACCCTGGCATTGGGGGCCCTGACGCAGTAGCATTTGATCGATCATCGATCAAGGCAGGTGGGTTTGGTGAACAACATCTACGACCGTGATCCGGAAGAGACCGCGGAATGGATCGCCTCCCTCGACGCGGTCGTCTCCGCCGCCGGGCCGGAACGGGCGACGTATCTTCTGCGCCGCACCCTGGAGCACGCCGGCCGATCCGGTCTGCTGCTGCCACCGCCGCTGTGGACCGACTACGTCAACACCATCCCGACATCCGGCGAGCCGGCGTACCCCGGTGACGAGGACCTCGACCGCCGCATCACGGCATGGAACCGCTGGAACGCCGCGGCGATGGTCACCCGGGGCAGCCGCTTCGGCCTGGGCGGGCACATCTCCACGTACGCGTCCGCCGCCTGGCTCTACGAGGTCGGCTTCCAGCACTTCTTCCGCGGTAAGGACGGCGACGGCTCCGGTGACCAGCTGTTCCTCCAAGGCCACGCGTCGCCCGGCGTCTATGCCCGCGCCTTCCTCGAAGGCCGGCTGACCGAGGGACAACTGGACCGGTTCCGGCAGGAGGCCGGCGGTGACGGCCTGCCGTCGTACCCGCACCCGCGCCGGCTGCCCTGGTTCTGGGAGTTCCCCACCGTGTCGATGGGACTGGGCCCGCTGTCGGCGATCCACCAGGCGCGCTCCAACCGCTACCTGGAACACCGCGGTTTCAAGGACACCTCCGCCTCGCGGGTCTGGGCCTTCCTCGGTGACGGCGAGATGGACGAGCCCGAGTCCACCGCCGCACTCGCACTGGCCGGCCGCGAGAAACTCGACAACCTGACCTTCGTGATCAACTGCAACCTGCAGCGCCTCGACGGCCCGGTCCGCCCCAACCACCGGATCGTGCAGGAGCTGGAAGCCCAGTTCCGGGCGGCCGGCTGGCACGTGGTCAAGGCGCTGTGGGGCACCGCCTGGGACGACCTGCTCGCCCGCGACACCACCGGCACCCTGGTCCGGCGGCTCGGCGAGACCCCGGACGGGCAGTTCCAGACGTACGCCGCCCGCGACGTCGCCTACATCCGCGAGCACTTCTTCGGCGCCGACCCAGCCCTGGCGCGGCTGGCCACCGAGCTGACGGACCCGGCGATCGCCGCGTGTTTCCACGATTCGCGCGCCGGTCACGAGCCGCGCAAGGTCTACGCCGCCTACCGCGCGGCCGTCGAGCATCGCGGCGCGCCGACGGTGGTCCTGGTTCAGACGATCAAAGGCCACACATTGGGTACGGGATTCGCCTCGCGCAACGCCAACCACCAGATGAAGAAGCTGACCGGCGATGAGTTCCGCTCGCTACGGGACCTGCTCGAACTCCCGATCAGCGACCGCGAGCTGGACAGCGAACTGGTGCCGTTCGTCCATCCCGGCCCGGACGCGCCGGAGATCCGCTATCTGCACGAACGCCGTGCCGCCCTGGGTGGTCCCGCCCCGGTCCGCCGGCTGCACGCGGTCGCGCTGCCGGACGCCCCGGACAAGCCGTTCGCCGCGCAGGCCAAGGGTTCGGGGAAGCAGGCGATCGCCACCACGATGGCCCTGGTCCGCCTGGTCAAGGAACTGATGAAGGACCCGGAGACCGGCCGCCACTGGGTGCCGATCGTGCCCGACGAGGCGCGGACCTTCGGCATGGAGTCGCTGTTCCCGACCGTCGGCATCTACTCGCCCAACGGCCAGAACTACGACCCGGTGGACCGCGACTCGATGCTGTTCTACCGCGAGGCCGTCGACGGGCAGATCATGCACGAGGGCATCACCGAGGCCGGGTCGATGGCTGAGTTCACCGCCGCCGCCACCGCATACAGCACACACGGCGTACCGCTGATCCCGTTCTACATCTTCTACGCGATGTTTGGCTGGCAGCGCACCGCCGACCAGATGTGGGCACTCGCCGACCAGTTGGGCCGGGGCTTCCTGGTCGGCGCCACCGCCGGGCGCACCACGATGACCGGTGAGGGCCTGCAGCACGCCGACGGGCACTCGCATCTGATCGCCTCGACGAATCCGGCCGCCATCGCGTACGACCCGGCGTTCGGGTACGAGATCGCGGTGATCGTCCGGGACGGCCTGCGCCGGATGTACGGGCCGGCCGCCGAGGACGTCTTCTACTACCTGACCGTCTACAACGAGCCGAAGGTGCAGCCACCGATGCCGGTCGGCGAGGATGTCGAGGAGGGCATCCGCCGGGGCATGTACCGGCTGCCCGACGACGGCCTGACGGATCTTCCGGCCGACGCGCCGCACCTGCAGCTGCTGTCCTCCGGCACCGCCGTGCACTGGGCGCTGGAAGCCCGCCGCCTGCTGGCCGAGGACTGGGGTGTGGCCGCCGACCTGTGGTCGGTCACCTCTTGGTCCGAGCTTCGCCGCGACGCCCTGACCGCCGACGGAACCCCCTTCGTCACGCGCGCTCTGGACGGCGCTCCCGGGCCGGTGCTCGCGGTCAGCGACTGGATGCGTTCGGTTCCGGACCAGATCAGCCGGTGGGTGCCGCAGGACTGGCACTCGCTCGGCACCGACGGGTTCGGGTTGTCCGACACCCGCGAGGCGGTCCGCCGGCACTTCGGCGTCGACCCGCAGTCGATCGTGGTCTCCGCCCTGGAGGTGCTAGCGCGGCGCGGAGCGGTCAAACCGGAGACCGTCACGGACGCTCGGCGCAGGTACGAGCGCTGACCGCACGGGCCAGGTCCGCACCGAATCGGCCCAACGCTGTCAGCGGGTGACGTACGCCTCGTGGGTCACGCGGATCACACCACGTTCACCGTCAGTCACGGGCACTGACTCGGCGTTGCAGACGGGCAGGGCGAACCCGGGCGGCCAGCAGCGGACGGATCCCGCCGACGGCTCGGGTGCCGTGGGCTCGGCCAGTTCGGCGATCAGCTCGGCCACTCTGCGTCGCGGGATGCGGGTTAGGAGGGGATACGATACGACAAGCCGTGTGACCTGGTCTTGACGTCACGATCATGATCGTCTCGCACGGCCACCCTTATGACCGACGCGGGTCACTCCGCTATCCCGTACCAAGTCGTTAGCCGTAAATTTGGTTGACGAGGCAATGAAAGGCAGTCATGACCAAGATCGGAATCATCGTCGGCAGCACGCGACCGGGTCGTGTCGGCGGCAAGGTCGCGGCATGGGTACACCAGGTCGCCGCCAAGCGCACCGACGCGGAGTACGAGCTGGTGGACCTGCTCGACTACCAGCTGCCGCACCTGGACGAGGCGCTACCGCCAGCGATGGGCCCGGGCAGCCAGCCGCACACGCTGGTCTGGGCCGAGAAGGTGGCCTCGTTCGACGGGTACGTCATCGTCACCCCGGAGTACAACCACCTGCCTTCCGGGGCTCTCAAGAACGCGCTCGACTTCCTCAGTGCCGAATGGGCCAACAAGGCCGTCGGCTTCGTCAGCTACGGCGCGTTCGGCGGGGTCCGGGCCGTCGACCACCTCCGCTGTGTGGTGGCCGAGCTGGGGATGGCGGACGTCAAGGCGCAGGTAGCCCTGCACCTGGCCACCGACTTCGAGAACTACAGCGTCTTCCGGCCCACGGAGGCACACGAACAGTTCCTGAACCCGGTGCTGGACCAGACCGTGGCTTGGAGCAACGCGCTGGCCGGACTCCGCGAGCCGGTCGCCCCCTGACGGTGAACTTCACGACCGGGGGCGCGTCGTAGTGGGTGGATGGCGGTTCGATCTCCCGTCCGGACGGCCATCCACTCCCACCGGTCCACCACTGTCACACCAGGAGAAGCCCGCACGAACAAGCGAATGGCGTTCACCGCTATTGCGCTGGCCCCGACAAAATTCGTCAGCCGAGAGCGCTCAGGTAACGGCGTGCCGCACTGACGAAGTCAGGTTGAGCACTGCGGCGCCCGGTGTCACCCAGCCCCCGCACGTCGGCACGAGCACGCGGCAGGCGCTCACCGACGGAAACCCGGCATAGCGCCTGCTGGGTCCAGCCCGAGATCCAGGCGTACTGGTCATCCTGATCGGCGGCCAGATCGACCGACCTGTCGAGCCACCGCAGGGCGTCGTCCACCCGTCCGCGGGCATGATGCGCCAGACCCATGCCCCGGGCCGCCATCGCCTGCCAGCACCGGTCCTCCAGCAGCAGACTCATCGACCAGGCGTCGTCCAGACGCCGCTCGGCCTCGCCCGTCCGGCCCTCGGCGAGGTCCAGGTCGGCGAGCAGCGTCTCCATCCACGGCCGCATCGACTCCCACCGGTACCGTCCGGCTAGGTGAGCGGCCTGCTCGGCATAGGTGCGCGCGGCCGCGAGATCACCGGTCTGGATCAGCGAGCGGGCCGCGATCGAGGACGACCAGATCACCTGCCGCGTACGCCCGGCCGACTCGGCCTGCCCGATCGACAGCCGCAGCGCGCGCAGTCCACGGGCATGCTCCCCGCGGTCGGACAGGAACATCCCGGCGATCCCGTTGACGGCGCTCATCGCGTACGCGTCACCACCGGCCGCCGCGGACGCCTGACCGAGCAGGGTACGGGCCGGTCCGGTGCGGCCGGCGGCGTTCTCCACATAGGCCAGGTCGCGTAGCGCCTCCGCCGCGGTTCTGTGGTCACCGTGCCAGCGCGCCAGCTCGGCCGCCCGGGTCAGCGCGGTACGGCCCTCCGGCAGTCCGACCGCCACCCCGTGCACCAGACTGCCGCCCAGCTCCTGCAACGCCACCGCCTCCAGGCGCTCGTCGCGCTGGTCGGCAGCCATCCGCGCCGACACCCGCAGATGGGAGAGCCCCGCGGTGACGGCCCCGGCGGTCATCGCGGACCGTCCGGCGTGCATCCGGCTGCGAACGCACGCGGACTTCTTCTCCCCGGGCGCGGCCCGTGGCCGTGTCACCGCATGCCTGGCCGCGGTCAGCCAGAGGTCGAAATCCGGTCCGCAACTCCCGTCCGCGCCATCCAGCAGGACCTGCTGCGGAGCGAGCCCACCGTCGAGCGGATCGTCGAGGACGTCGACGTGGCAGGACGCCCCGACCCGGACGGTGACCGGGTCATCGTCGATCTCGATGTGCCCGCTCAGGTCCCGTCGCATCCGGCTCAACGTCCAGCGCAGCGCGCCGAGCGGATCGGCGGCGTCGGCGAACAGCAGATCCGCCAGAGAGCGGCGGCTCGGTGGCCGCTCGCCCAGCAGCAACACGGCGAGCAGCAACCATCCCTTACGCCGCATCGTGGCCGGCACGGCGACGCCGCCGATCAGCAGTTGCGGCCGGCCCAGCAGACGAACCTCGGCCTCGTGCGACGGCTTCATACTTCAGAACAACGTAGAATCGCCTCCACGGATCGATCGACGTCCTGCTCGTCAGTCGACCAGTTGGTGACCGAAATGCGCATCGCGGCCTGACCGTTCCACACCGTGTCACTCACCCAGCAGGTGCCCTCGTCCTGGACCCGGCGCACCGTCTCCAGCGTGCGCCGGTGCGCGTCCGCACCGGTACCGAAGCGTACCAGCACCTGGTTGAGCACCACGTCGTTGAGGACCCGTACCCCGTCGGCGGCCCGAAGCCCGTCGGCGAACCGCCCGGCCAGCGCACAACTGCCGGCGATCATATCGGCGACGCCTCGCCGTCCGAGCGCCCGCAGCGCGGCGTAGACCGGGAAACCGCGGGCGCGGCGCGACAATTCGGGAACGAAGTCCATCGGGTCCCGCTCGCCGGCATGACCGTGCGCGAGGTAGTCCGCCCGCATCCGCACCGCCGCGCGGTGCGCGTCGCCGTCGGCACAGAAGACCAGACCGGCGTCGTACGGCACATTCAGCCACTTGTGCGCGTCGGTCGCCCAGGAGTCGGCCCGATCCGCACCGGCGAGCAGGTGACGCGTTCGGGGACTGGCGGCTGCCCACAACCCGAATGCGCCGTCGACGTGCACCCAGGCTCCGGCCGCGTGGGCTAGGTCGCAGATCTCACCGAACGGGTCGAACGCGCCGGTGTTGATCTCACCCGCCTGCGCGCACACGATCGTCGGGCCGCCGGCACCCAGCGACCGCGCGAGCGCCGGAGCACTCATCCGCCCCTGGTCGTCGGCGTCGACCGGGACGATCGCCGCGTCACCCAGGCCGAGCAGTCGTACGGCGCGATCGATGGTGTCGTGTCTCATCTCGCCCACCAGGACACGCACGGCGGGCGCCCGGTGCAGGCCGTGCGCGCCGACATCCCACCCGGCCCGGCGCAGAACCTCGTTGCGGGCGGCCGCCAGCGCGGTCAGGTTCGCCGCCTGACCACCGGTGACGAAACCGGCGGACGCCGTGGCCGGCAGTCTCAGCAGGTCCTTGAGCCAGGCCCCGGCCACCTCCTCGACCACCGACGCGGCCGGGGCGACCCGGGCCAGCGCCGCGTTCTGGTCCCAGGTGGAGGTCAGCCAGTCGGCGCCGAGCGCGGCCGGTGTCGACCCGCCGATGACAAAACCGAAGAAGCGGCCGCTGCTGGTGCGGACCAGTCCGGGGGCCGCGGCCCGGGCCAGATCGGCGAGTACGGCACCGGAGTCCTGCGGCTGCTCGGGCAGATCGCCGCCCAACGCCGTCCGTAAGGCCGGGATATCCGCGGCGGCCCCGACCGGGCCGTCCGGGGTCTCGTCGAGATATCGGAGCGCCTCGCGGCACGTCTGTTCGAGCGTCGCCGCCCAATCCGGGTGTTTCATGATTCCTTCCACTGTCGCATGAGCAACGCGTGCCGGGCCGCCGGCCGTCCACCGGTGACCCGGAAGCCTGGCTACTGGGCGGCGAGGGCCCGGGCCGCGTCGGCGGTCACCGGATCCCCGGCGATCCCCCAGGACCCGCTGCTCACCTCGTCGATCCCTTACGTAGGTGTTGTGCATCCTTCGACGGGCAGTGTCACACCCCGCCGTGTGCGCGGGCATGTGCGCCGTGAACGTCGCGCCCCAGCCGTCTCGTGTGTCCCCTGCACACTCCCAACCCCGTGGGGGGGGGGGGGGGGGGGGGGGCGGCGGGGGGGGCGGCCCCCGCTCCCGGGGAGGGGCCCCCCCCCCCCACCCCCCCCCCGGGGGGGGCGCCGGCCCCCCCCCCGCCCCCCCCCCCCCACCACACGAGATTGGGCAACCGGACGACGAAAGGCACGCAGATGACGTGGCAGTTTGTGAGCCCCGCGGATTTCGAACTCGTCGGTATGAGTTCCGATCCGACGCCGGGCGACCTCGACGAGCCCCTGCTCGGGCTGCTGATCGCAGTGGTCGCGGTGTGCTTCCCAGCGGTCGGCGACTGCTGGCAGGTGGGTTGGTGGTCATCGTGCCCGGCGTGGGCGTGGCGGCCAAGGGCATCGGGGCCGGTGTCCCCTTCGGCCCCGACGCGGCCGTACCCCTTCGCTCGGCCGGCCTCCGGTTGCCCCACTTCCTTGGAGTTTGCCGCGCCGCCTGGAGCCACTACGTCACAAGCACCAGGTGACCAGCCGGCTGGACCCGAGATCAGTCATTCCTCCGACGAACCGGGACTGACGAGGCCCGTCTCGTACGCGACCACCACTGCCTGAACTCGATCGCGCAAATTAAGCTTGGCGAGGATCCGGGCGACATGAGTCTTCACGGTCGCCTCGGCTAGGTGTAGCGCCGCCGCGAGTTCGGCGTTGCTCAGGCCGCCAGCCAATAGGCGAAGAACCTCCGTCTCGCGTCGGGTCAGCGTGGCCAGGTCGCGGTGCAGCGTCGCCGTCTGCGGATCACGGCGGGCGAAGCGTCGTACCAGGCGGCGGGTGATGGCGGGCGCGAGCAGCGCGTCACCGTCCTGGACCATGCGTACGGCCGCGACGAGATGCTCCGGCGTCACGTCCTTGAGCAGGAAGCCGCTGGCTCCTGCCGCGAGCGCGGCGTAGACGTACTGGTCCAGGTCGAACGTGGTGAGGATGAACTCGCTCCGAACGAATACGCGATGCTGCCAGTAAACCACGGCGGGTTTCATCGGATCCGCCGCCGTACCCGCTCGTGCTCGGCGCTGAAGAAGAGAGCACCGCTACTCGGCAGCCGCCAGCACTGCAGCCACCTGAAGCTGCTGCGCCGGCGGCATCGACATCAGATCCGGCACTCCACTCATCGCCGGGCTGGTGTGGTTACCTGCACCGGAAATGTCTTCGCCGGGCCGGCAAGCGGTAGCAGGTGCGCGCCTCGGCGAGCGCGACGGTCGTATCCTCATGAGTAACCTTCGAAGGAGGCAGAAGTGGGCTTGTCCGGCAGGGACTGCCCCGACTGCGGTCGGCGCGTGAGTGAGCCCTTCAAGGAAACCATCACAGGCCGGCAGGTCTGCCCTGACTGCGCCAACGCCCTGTTCATAGGCTCGGCTGCCGGCGCGATCACAGGCAACGTCGGTTCTGGATACGGGGTTTGGGCGATGCTTATGCGTAAGATCCGACGCTCTGACTGACCTCGACTGCTGGGAGGGGGTTCATGGACAGCGTCAGATTCCGCTCGACCGTCGGCAGCCTGATCGGGCTCTCGGCTGTCGGCTTGGCCGCCGCAGCGGCCATCATCGTCGCCCCGAGCCCGCCTCCGAAGAAACGAGACTGGCGGCCACCCACCGGCTACGTCCTCGCCGACACGGTCTCGCTCGACGACGACCACACGCTGCGGCCCTGGACCGGGCCGTCCGGCCGGTGCGTCGAGAGCCTGCTATCCGGCCGGCATCAGGCAGCCGTGGGAGCAGCGGGCGGTGGAGACCAGTTCAGCCTGAGCGAGGTGCTCGACGGTCTGGTGGGCCAGCTGCCCACCGCAGACGCGGCGGCCGTCGTGGTCGGGTCACCAATCCGGGTGCGCGCAGCTGTGAGCTGGGTAAACAGGTGCAGGGCGGCGCGCTTGTCGTCGGCGGTGCGCGGGGGATTCGCCTGGTCGAAGGATCGTCGCTCCTGAGAGGGCAGGGCCTCCCGGGTCGCCTCGAAGCCGAGGTCCGCGACCAGTTGCCGTGCCGTCTGCGGAGGCGGCGGTGACTCGTGGAACGCCGAGTCCGACCCGCCCTGGTTTGGATAGCTCATCGAAGCCCTTTCGTGGGAACTTCTGGCATGACGGTCCGGCGGGCCGAACGGTTCAACTCAGGGCAGGAGCCACTGTGGCGTCCGGCCCAGACCTGGCCGTGCCCGGCACGGGACCTCCCCCGCCGGCCACGTCGGTGGTGGTGGTTCCGTTCAGCTCGCGTACGCCTCCAGTTCCCAGAGCGAGTAGCCCCACGCGGTACCCCGGGCGGTGCCGTAGATCCGCAGGTAGCGGCCATTGGCGCCGAGCGCGGTGTGCTCGTCCACCCCGCCGTCGGCCCCGGTCACCGTCTTCACGTCGACCCAGGTGGTGCCGTCGTTCGAGGTCTGGATGAGGTACGAGCTGCTGTACGCCGCCTCCCAGCTCAGCTTGACCCGGCCGATCGCGGTCGGGCTGCCGAGGTCGACCCGGATCCACTGCGGGTCGGAGAACGCCGACGACCAGCGGGTGGTGAGGCTGCCGTCCACCGCCTGGGCGCCGGACATGCCGGCTCCCTCGCTGCTGGACGTCAACGTCGGCTTGTTCAGCAGCAGGTTGGTGCCCGGCAGCGGACCGCCCGGCCCGCTGGGGTCGCCGTACACCTCGAACTCGAACAGGGAGTAGCCCCAGTCGGTGCCCCGGGTGGTGCCGGTGAGCCGGACGTACCGGCCGGAGCCGGTCAGCCCGGTGAGGTCGTCCACCCCACCGTCGCCGCCGGTCACGGTGCGGATGGTGTTGAAGTCGACCCCGTCCGGCGAGGTCTGGATCTTGTACCCGCTGCCGTACGCCGCCTCCCAGGTCAGCTTGACCCGGTCGATGTCGTACGTCGCACCGAGGTCCACGTCGATCCACTGCGGGTCGCTGAACTCGCTGGCCCACCGGGTGCCGGCCGCGCCGTCGAACGCGTTGGCGGCGACGAAGGCGTCCTGGACGCTGGAGGCGCGGGCCGGCTTGCCCCGGGCCAGGTTGGCGCCCGGTTCCGGGTCGGGTCCGGGGCCGCCGCCGGTCGAGAGGGTGAACTCGTCGATGTCGAAGTACGGTCCGGTGCCCTTGAAGACCAGGAACAGGGTGCGGGTACCGGTCGGGGCGGTGATCCCGCCGGTGACCGTGGCGAACGTGCCGTACCCGCCGGTCGGTACCACCGTCGCCTGACCGACGAGCGGTCCGGTGGGTGAGTCGACCCGCAGTTCGAGGGTGCCACCGCCGTCCGCCGGGGCGCCGACCCGGGCGCTGAACGACTGGATGCCGGTCAGGTTGTACGGGTGGAACGAAATCCAGTCGTTGTTGTCGATGTAACCGATCGCCGCGCCGCCGTGCGCGCTGCCCGGGGTGACGACCTGGATGCCGGACGAGTCGCCGAAGTGCTCCGCCTGGCGTACCCGCGGCTGAAGGACGGCCTGGGTGTGCGTGGTGAGCGGTGGTTGACCGGCGCCACCGCGGTCGGTGTATTCGGCGTCGATGATGCCGAAGATGTTCGCCGCGGTGTCGTGCTCACCGTCGACCGAGGTCTGGATGACCCCGGAGCAGCCCTGCACGCTGCTGAGCTGGTGGCCGTGTGAGTCGTGGCCGAGAACGTAGTTCACCTTCACCCGGGCGCAGTCGATCGGGCCGTCCTGCGCGTCGGTGACCGTGACGCTGAACGGTACGGCGTCCCCGAAGTTGAACGTGGACCCGTTCAACGGCGTGTTCACGGTGACCACCGGGGCGCTGTTGCCGACCGTGATGACGGTGCTCGCGGTACCGACCTTGCCGGTGCTGTCCCGTACGGTCAGGGTCGGCGTGAAGGTGCCGTTTGTGGTGTAGGTGAACGTGGGGTTCGCCGCGGTCGAGTCGGTGGTGCCGTTGCGGTCGAAGTCCCAGGCGTAGGTGAACGGGTCGCCGTCCGGGTCGAGCGTGCCGGTCGACGAGAATTGCACGGTCAGCGGTGCGACGCCGCTGGTCGGGGTGGCCGCGACGACCGCCCGTGGGGCTCTGCCCTCGCGGGCGTACTCGATCCGGTAGAGGGCCGAGTTGGCGTCGCCGTTGAACCAGCCGGTGCCGTAGTCGAGCACGTAGAGCGCGCCGTCCGGGCCGAACTCCATGTCCATGACCTGGGTGCCGGTCCAGGGGAACGGGTTGATCTTCAGCGGCTGGCCGGCCGAGTCGAGCTTGATGTTCTTGATCCAGCGGCGCCCGAACTCACCGGCGAAGTACGTCCCGTCGTAGTACTCGGGAAACGCCACGTCGGAGGTGCTGTCCGGGTCGAAGCGGTACACCGGGCCGCCCATCGGGGACAGACCGCCACCGGTGAACTCCGGCGGGGAGCCGGAACCGCCGTACGGCAGCCAGGCCGGGATGGCCGGCGGCAGCTGGGTGAGGCCCGTGTTGTTGGGCGAGTCGTTCACCGGCCCGTTGGCGCAGTCGAACTTCGGGCCGGACGGGCCGGACGGGAAGGTGTAGTCGTTGTACGCGTCGTTGCGGGCGGTGCAGTACGGCCATCCGTAGAAGCCCGGCTTGTCGATCCGGGCGAACTCCACGTTGCCCGCCGGGCCCCGGTTGGGGTCGGCGGTGCCCGCGTCCGGACCGTAGTCGCCCAGGTAGACGACGCCGGTCTCCTTGTCCACGCTCATCCGGAACGGGTTCCGGAAGCCCATCGCGTAGATCTCCGGGCGGGTCCGCGCGGTGCCCGGCGCGAACATGTTCCCGGCCGGGATGGTGTACCCGCCGGCCGCGCTCGGCCTGATCCGCAGCACCTTGCCGCGCAGGTCGTTCGTGTTGCCCGCGGTGCGCTGGGCGTCGAAGGCCGGGTTGCGGCCGGCTCGCTCGTCGATCGGGGTGAAGCCGCTCGACTCGAACGGGTTGGTGTCGTCGCCGGTGGACAGGTACAGGTTGCCGGCCGCGTCGAAGTCCATGTCGCCGCCGACGTGGCAGCACATGCCCCGACTGGTCGGCACGTCCAGGATCAGCGTCTCGCTGGCCAGGTTGATGGTGTTGTCCGCGTTGGCGGTGAACCGGGACAGCCGGTTGACGCCGTCCCACCGGGCGAAGTCCGCCGGCGTACCGGTGGTTGGCGCCCCGCCGCCGGGGGTGTCCAGCGGTGGCGCGTAGAACACGTACACCCAGCGGTTGGTGGCGAAGTTCGGGTCGACCTTGATGCCCTGCAGACCCTCCTCGTCGCCGGTGTAGACCGGCAGCGTGGCGGCGACCTTGGTGTTGCCGGCCGCGTCGGTGTGCCGGATGACTCCGTTGCGGGAGGTGTGGAACACGCCCCGGTCCGGCAGCACGGTGAGGCTCATCGGCTCGCCCGTCTCGGCCGCGCCCTTCGCCAGCTCGACCTGCTGGAAGTTGCTGGTCACGGTACCGCCGCAGTCGGCCTCGGCCGCGCCGGCCGCGCTCATGATGCCGCCGAGCAGGTGGGCACGGAAGTTCGGCTCGGCGTACGACTCGTCGGTGTGCCCCAGGCCGGTGTACCAGGCCCGGCCGCCGGAGTAGTTCTGGCACCAGGAGATCGGGTGGTCGTACCCGTTGTCGCCGCCGCTGTAGGTGCTCTCGTCCAGGGTGGCGAGCACGTGCACGCTGCCCCGGGGGTTGGTGCGGTAGTTGTACCACTCGTCCAACCGGGTCCACCGCTGCGGCAGCGAGGCGGTGGACGGGTGCACCTGGTCGGCGACCTTGATGGTCGCGGTCTGGTTGGCCGGATGTGAGGCGAAGTACGCCCCGACCAGCCCGCCGTACCAGGGCCACTCGTACTCGGTGTCGGCGGCGGCGTGCACGCCCACGTACCCGCCACCGCCCTGGATGTACCGCTCGAACGCGGCCTGCTGACTGGCGTTGAGCACGTCACCGGTGGTGGACAGCCAGATCACCGCGGCGAACCGGTCCAGGTTGGCGTCGGTGAACTGGGCCGCGTCCTCGGTGGATTCGACGGTGAACCCGTTCGCCGCGCCGAGCTGCTGGATGGCGGCGATGCCGGGGACGATGGATCCGTGCCGGAATCCGGCGGTCTTGCTGAAGACCAGCACGGTGAAGGGTGCGGCGCTGGCCGCGGGTGGCACGGCGACGATGCCGCCCGTCACGAGGATCGCGCTCAGTACGGCGCCGAGCCACGATCTCAGAGATCTGCGCACGGTGGGTCCTTTCGAGGACGGCGTGCGCCGATCACGCCTGGTGGGGTGGTGGTGGAGCCGAGCATGCTCGCGGCCCGCTCAACGCGCCGTCGCCGGTGCGAGCGTGAGGCATGTGTATACATCGTTACGGCTGGGTCACGAGCGCGTCAAGCACTCCGGCCATCTTTGTGAGAGCGTTATCTCGGCAGCTCAGACGTCATCGGCAGGTTCGAGGTCAGGAGGCGGGTCGCCCACCCGCTCGGGCTTGGGCCGCTCTCGATCCGCGCTCACTCGACCTTTTGCCGACGCCGCGTGGCGGACCAGGCCCGGATCGCTGTCGTGCCCGCGATGAGCGCGGCCGCCGTGGCATCGGCCGCCCGGGTCCGGGCCGGGCGTTGGCGGTTGGCGGCGGCCCTGGACGTCACGCTGGGCCGCCGGCTCGGCCTTGTCCGAGCGAGTACCAGGCGATGAAGCACCTCGCGACAGCCGAGCGTCCGCTCGGCCCGGTCGAGCTGGGGGCGCTGGTCGGAATCACCTCAGGTGCGGCGCGCTCAGGAAAGGGTGAAATCGAGTCGGGTGACCTGGTCGGCGGTCACCGTCGCGGTCTGCGGGGCGCTGTTCCGTTCGCCGGTGCTCACGATGATCTCGTACCGGCCCGGCGGTAGCCGCCACTCGTAGCGGCCGGCGTCTCCGGTCAGGACGCCGATCTCGGGAATTGCCGGCGCGGGCTCGTCAAGGGGAGCGACCTGCACGGACGCCTGACGCACCGGGTCGCCCGCCGGGGTGGTGACGGTACCGGTCACGGTGCCGGTCGGGTTGGTGCGACCGGGCGGGGGCGGCGGCCCGTCGTCGGAGACCGAATCGTCTCCGCCGAAGGCCAGCAGGCTCGCCCCGATCAGCAACGGTGCGGCGATCAGGAGTGCGAGCACCCCGACGCGCTTACGGCTCATGTCTGCTTCCTCACTGGCGATGACGGACAGTAGCTGGGACGTACCCGAGGCGGGAACGGTTCCGTGGGGGTGGGCGGGTGTTCGCCGGCCCACCCGCACGGGCAACTCGGGTCAGCTGTCACGCCAGGTGATCAGGTTGTTGAAGACGCTCTCGGTGATGCGGGTGCCGTGGTTGTTGGTGGAGTGTGGCGAGGAGCCGTGCAGGCCGTACGCGTGGATCGCCATCACGCACTGCCCGACACAGTACGAACTGCCGGCGGCCCGGGTCTGGTAGACCGGGCTGCCGCTCTGGCAGCCGAACGTGTCGTTCTGGTAGAAGACCTGCCGGGCGTGGGTGGCCGCGACGGTCCGCCTGGCGTGCCGCCACTGCTGGCCGAAGGTCTTGTCGCACGGGTAACCGCTGACCGTGGTCGCGGTGCCGGTGAGCGAGGCGCTCTGCCACCACATGCCGAACCAGCCGGTGCTGTTGCCGGCGGCGCAGCTCAGCCGGATGGCGCCGTAGTCGTACGTCTCGTCGCCGCTCTGGGTCCAGCCGGTGACCGACAGCAGTTGGGTGGCGGTGCAGGTGCCGTACGGCGTCGACGTCCCGTTGCGGCCCGGGATGATCTGGAAGTCCCCGCGCGGGTAGAAGTTGTTGCCGCCGCCGCCGTTCTGGCCGCCGCCCGGGTGCACGCAGTGCCCGGCGGTGGCGATGATGCTCGGGCCGTAGAGCCAGCCGGTGCAACCCCAGGTGCTGCCGTTGGTGGTGCGGACGATCTGCACGATGGCGCTGGACGGGAAGACGGTGGTCGGGTTGACCCGGACCCGGTTGTCGGTGCCGATGACGCTCTGGATGCCGATCGAGTCGCCGTCGGCGGCGGCGGGACGAGTGCCGGCGTCGAACCGGCTGCCGCCCGGTCCGGCCTTGCCGGTGCCGACCGATCCGGAGGTGCCGGAACCCCGTACGCCATCGAGGCCGTGCCGCGCGGCGGCGGGCACGGCGCCCGAGTCGGCGACCGCGCCGTGCACGTCGGTGCGGGCGGCGGTGGTCGTGGCCTGGGTGGTCGACGCGGCGGTGGCCGGTGCGGCGGCGAGCGCCGAGGCCAGGACGGCGGTGATCCCGATCGCGAGAATGATCCCCGGTCGGGTTCTGCTGAGTGGTGTGGACGTCACGAGAGCCCTCCTCATCGAAGCTGAACGCTTCCGATGGGCAAGCTATATCGGTCGGGTTGATCCACACTCGTGTGTGTCTGTCCGCCGACAACGCTACGTTCGGTTTCCGACACATCGCGCACCGTGTCGGCGTGGTGCACCGCCGGGCGAGTCAGATCGACCGGGACCGGCAAGCGGGTCGCACTCAGCAGACCCGAGCTGCGGTGGGGACGGCGTCGGGGCCGTCTCGTTCGACGATGCAGAGATTGGTCAGGGTGGTGTTGGCGATGTTGTGCAGGCCGTCCTCGGTGAAGAACGCCTGGTGCCCGGTGATCAACACGTTGGGGAAGGTGGTGAGTCGGGCGAAGTCGTCGTCACCGAGCACCCGTTCGGAGCGGTCCTCGAAGAACAGGTCGCTCTCCTCCTCGTACACGTCGAGGCCGAGGTAGCCGATCCGGCCGCTCTTGAGGCCGTTGATCACGGCCCGGGTGTCCACCAGCGCGCCCCGGCCGGTGTTGATCAGCATGACGCCCTCGCGGAGCAGGGCGATGCGTTCGGCGTCGATCAGGTGCCGGGTGTCCGAGGTGAGCGGGCAGTGCAGGGTGACGATGTGCGACTCGGTGAGCAACTGCTCCAGCGGCACGTACTCCACGCCGGCGGCGCGGGCCGCGTCGTTCGGGTACGGGTCGGTGGCCAGCACCCGGCAACCGAAACCCGCCATGATCTGGGCGACGCAGACACCGATCCGCCCGGTGCCAACGATGCCCACCGTACGGCCGTACAGGTCGAAGCCGAGCAGGCCGGCGAGGGCGAAGTTGTGTTCGCGTACCCGGTTGTAGGCCCGGTGGATCTTGCGGTTCAGGGCGAGGATCAGGCCGGCGGTGTGCTCGGCCACCGCGTGCGGCGAGTACTCCGGCACCCGCACCACGGTCAGGCCCAGCTTTCGGGCGGCGACCACGTCGACATTGTTGAAACCGGCCGAGCGCAGCGCCACCACCCGGACACCGATCTCGCCGAGTTGGTCGAGCACCTCGGCACAGAGGTCGTCGTTGACGAAGGCGCAGACCGCGCTCGACCCCTCGGCCAGCCGTGCGGTCTGTGCGGTGAGTCTCGGCTCGAGGAAATCCAGGTCGTGACCGGCCGCGGCGTTCGCCTCGCTGAGGAACGTCCGGTCGTACGGCTTGGTGCTGAACACCGCCACTCGCATGGGCCACCTCCACCGTTCACGCTAAGGCTGGGCACCGGCCCAGGGGCAGGGTCCGACGACCTGCCGATCCGTGTCGGGCGACCCGGCTCGTGTCGAGCAGCCCGTCCTGCTCGGTCCACCGGTAGGTCACGATCATGACGATAGCCCGAGGTCCGGTCGTCGAGTCGAGTTGCGGCCGTGGTGCGCCGCGACGGGTAGCGTCGACCCCATGCGTTACGTGCGGCTCGACACTCCCAAGCCCCTGTCCAGGATCGGTCTCGGTACGTGGCAGTTCGGTTCGCGGGAGTGGGGGTACGGCCCGGACTACGAGCGGCTGGCGGCGAGCATCGTCAAACGCGCCGTCGAGCTGGGCGTGACTCTCTTCGACACCGCCGAGGTCTACGGCTTCGGTCGCAGCGAACGGCTCCTCGGCGCGGCGCTGGCCACGGATCGGGACAAGGTCGCTGTCGCCACCAAGATCCTGCCGGTGCTGCCGGTCGCATCGGTGGTGCAGCAGCGGGCGGTCGCCTCGGCGGTGCGGCTCGGCGTCACCAGCATCGACCTCTACCAGGTGCACCAACCCAACCCGCTGGTCAGTGACCACCGGACCATGCGCGGGATGCGCGCGTTGCAGGACGTCGGCCTCGTCGCCGAGGTCGGGGTGAGCAACTACAGCCTGCGCCGCTGGCAGGTGGCGGAAACGGCGCTGGGCCGGCGGGTGCTCAGCAACCAGGTCCGCTACAGCATGCTGGATCGCAAACCGGAGGAGGAACTTCTCCGGTACGCCGAGCAGGCCGGTCGATTGGTCATCGCGTACAGCCCGCTGGCACAGGGTTTTCTCTCCGGGCGGTACGACGCGAACCATCAGCCCGTCGGCGCGATCCGGCGGGCCAACCCGTACTTCCTGCCGGAGAACCTGGAACGCGGCAGCGCGCTGATCGAGACGCTGCGCCAGGTGGCCGCCGCGCACGACGCCACGGCGAGCCAGATCGCCCTGGCGTACGTGCTGCATCATCCGAACGTGGTGGCGATTCCCGGTGCGTCCAGCGTGGAGCAGCTGGAGCGGAACGCCGCCGCCGCGGAGATCGATCTGACCGAGGACGAGTACGCCGCACTGGTCAACGCGGCCCGAGCGTTCCGACCGGTCACCGGGCTGGCCGCGATACCGAAGTTCGTCAGGTCCCGGGCCCGCGGCTGACCGTGCGGCCGATGTCCGCCGCACCACCGGAAGCGTTGAAGCAGTTGACCCACCCGAGTCGCCGCGTTGCGCGATGCCGCTACGATGGCCCGGTTCGTCGGCGGGTTCGGCGGTAGGGGCGGGCTCTGGTCCGGCGGCTCCCGCACAAGTCATCGCTCATTCGGGCGCGAGTTTCCTTCGCGGGTGGACGGATCACTATGGATACGACCGAAGACGGCTCCCTGGGAGTCCTGGTGGACCTCAGCGACGTGAGCCTCGCCGATCTGCCGGAGCTGGACGGATCGCCGTTCGCCTGCTCACTACGCCGGATCCTGGCTGAGATCGACCGCCCGCAGGACGCGGTCGCCGGGTGGAACTCGGCGATGTGACCATGCCGGCCGAGGGGCGTGGTCAGGCGGTGGTGGGCCCTCCGGCAGCGGTGCGGCCGGTGCCCTTCTCCGAGTTCATCCTCAAGGTCCACAGCAGATGCAACCTGGCCTGCGACTACTGCTACATGTACGAGCTGGCGGATCAGCGCGCCCGCACCGACCCACCGCTGATGTCCGCCGACATTTTCGATCTCACCTGCCGGCGAGTGACCGAGCACGTCCGCGCGCACGAACTGAGCACGGCGCGCATCGTGCTGCACGGTGGTGAGCCGTTGCTGGCCGGCGCCGCGACGTTGGCGCGGATGGCCGAGCGGCTGCGGGCGGCCCTGCGACCCAGCTCCGCCCGGATCAGTGTGCAGACCAACGGCACCCTGCTCGACGAACGGGCGCTGTCCGTGCTGGCCGACGCGGGCGTGCTGATCGGGGTCAGCCTGGACGGTGACCGGGCCGCCAACGACCGGCGCCGACGGTACGCCTCGGGACGTGGCAGCTTCGACGAGGTGGACCGGGCGTTGCGGCTGCTGGCCGACCGTCCCGGGGCGTACGCCGGCATTCTCTGCGTCGTCGACCTCGACGCCGACCCCCGGCGGACCTACGAGGCCCTGCTGGCGTACCGGCCGCCGATGGTGGACTTCCTGCTGCCGCACGCCAACTGGGACACCCCGCCACCCGGTCGGGGGCAGGCCGCGTACGGCAGCTGGCTCTGCGACGCCTTCGACGCGTGGTACGACGTGCCGGTGCGGCTCACCCGGGTCCGGCTCTTCGAAGAACTGATCAACCTGATGCTCGGTGGGAGCAGCCGGACCGAGTCGGTGGGGTTGAGCCCGGTCGCCGCCGTCGTGGTCAACACCGACGGCGGGTACGAACAGGTCGACACGTTGCGGTCCACGTATCCCGGCGCGGTCGACACCGATCTGACGGTCTTCGACCACTCCTTCGACGAGGTGCTGCGGCACCCTGCCGTGGCCGTACGCCAGGCGGGTCTGTCGGCGCTGGCCGCCGAGTGCCGGGCCTGTCCTGTCCACCTGGTCTGCGGCGGCGGCAACTACCCGCACCGGTACCGGGCCGGCAGTTTCCGCAACCCCTCCGTCTACTGCCGGGATCTGCGGCTGCTCATCGAACACGTGTCGAGCCGGCTGCGGGCCGACCTGGCCCGCCTGGGGAGCCGGGGCCGGTGAGCGGCTACCACCGGCTACGGCCGGTCGATCTCGACGCGCTCGCCGTCGGCCCGGGCAGCGCCGACCTGGTGCGTACGCTGCGCGCCGGGCAGGTCAGCAAACGGATGCTGCACCTGCGCGCGGTGCTCGACCTGGCCGATCCGGCACGGACCTCGGCGTACTTCGCGTTGCTCACCGCCGCGGTACGGCGCGATCCGGCGATCGGCCCGGACCTGCTCGCCCTGCCGCACACCGGCGCGTGGCTGGCGGTCACCCTGCGACGACTGCGGCAGCGGCCGGAGCGCCCTCCGGTGCCGGCGGCGTCCGGCCGCACCACCGCCGGCCTGGAGCCGCCGGCCGAGGCGGACCACCCGGCCGAGGTCGACCTGGGACATCTCGGCGCGCTGGCCGCGACGGCGGCGATCCGGGCCGGCCTGGACTTCGAACTGGCCCTCCCGGCACCGGAGGGTGAGGTTTTCCTGCCATTCCTGGGCCGGGCACGCTGCGGTGGCGTCGGCCCGGTGACCGTTTCCCGGTCGGGAGGCCGGGTGCGGGTGGGGTCGGTGGAGGTACCCACCCCCGACGGTGACCTGCCGGCAGGTGCCGGTGTGGACCGCGACGGCTGGTCGGGTCTGCACCGGCTGACCAGCAGCGCCGACGGTCTCAGCGTCGCACTCTGGCTCGACGACCTCGACCCGTACCGCGACTGTCACCGGCTCTGCGCGACCGGGCGGCTGGACGCGGCCGTGGTCGGGCGGTGGCAGCGGATGCTCGACGACGCCTGGCTGATCCTGGTCCGGCATCATCGTGGGCATGCGGAGGCGATCTCCGAGGGGCTGCGGACCGTGGTGCCGTTGCAGGCGGACTCGGCCAGCGCCGGAGTGAACGTCACCAGCATGGACGCCTTCGGCGCGGTCTCGATGACCCCGCCCGCCGACGGTACGGCGCTGGCCCTCGGCCTGCTGCACGAGTTCCAGCACGCGAAACTCGGTGCCGCCATCGACATCGAGCCGCTGCACGACGCCGAGGACCGGCGGTACTACTACGCGCCCTGGCGGGACGATCCCCGTCCGCTCGGTGCCGCGCTGCACGGCGTCTACGCCTTCGTGGCGGTGACCGAGTTCTGGCGTACCCAACGGACGGAGCTCCCGCCCGGCCGGAGCCGACTGGCCGAGGTGGAGTTCGCCCGTTGGCGGGACCGGGTCGCCCGAACCTGCGCCGACATCCGGGCGTACGGGGGGCTGACGGCGGCCGGCCGCCGGTTCGTGGCCGGGCTGGGCGAGGTGATCGACGGCTGGCGGGACGAGGCGGTGCCGGCGGCAGCCGCCACGCTGGCCCGGGAGGCGGCCGACGATCACTGGACGGTGTGGCGGCTGCGCAACCGGCGACCGGAGGCACGGCTGGTGCGGCGGCTCGCCGATGCGTGGCGCACGGGCGCGGCCTGCCCCGCGATCACCGTTCCGGTTGCCGTGCGCCCCGCGGACGGCCGGTGGCTGAGCCGCAGCCCGCGACTGGATCTGGTCCGGCTGCGGTTGGCCGACCCGGCTCGTTTCGAGCGGCTGCGCAACGGCACCGAACGCCTCGCCGAGGCGCTCCCGGAAGCGTCGGCCGGCGACCTGGCGTTGGCGGCGGGTGATCACCTCACCGCCCGTGCCTGGTACCAGCGGCAACTGCGCCGGCAGCCCGATCAGGTGGCGGCGTGGGTCGGCCTGACCCTGGCCGACGGTCGGCTACCGGCCGGCGAGGCGGCGGTGCGCGCCGACCCGGAACTGTGTCGGGCCGTCCTGTGCGCGGTCGCGGAGAGTACGGCGGCACCGGACCCGCTTGAGCTGGCCCGCTGGCTCACCCCGGTGGCGTGTGTGCCCGCTGCGGACGATCCGCAGCCGATCGGAGCGGTGCCGGTCAGGTCGGTGGCGGCTCAAGATCGCAGTTGAGCCGGTTCGCCTCGACGAGGGCGATGGTGTTCGGGTGCTCCTCGCCGAGCACCCGACGGAACAGCGGCATGACCTGCTCCCGTAGCGACCGGGCACCGCCGTGGTCACCGGTGACGCTCAGGCTGGTGGCGAGATTGTTCGCCACCGCCAGGGTGTCCGGGTGCCCCGGCCCGAGGATCCGCCGGCTGCGCTCGTACGCCTCTCGGTCGCTGGCCAGGGCCTCGGTGAACTGCCGCCGCCCGAACCGGCAGTTCGCCAGGTTGATGTTGGCCGCCAGGGTGTACGGATGATCCGCCCCGATCTGCTCGCCGAGCCGGGCGACCACCTCCTCGGAGACCTCGAAGGCGGTCTCCGCGTCGCCCGCCTTGCGCAGGAAGATCGCCAGATTGTTGGCGTACGCGAGGGTGAACAGGTGGTCCCCGCCCAGGTTGTCGCGGTACCAGCGGTGCACCGGGCGGGCCCGGCGCAGGGCACCCACGTCGTCGCCGATGGCCGACTCGTCGCAGGCCAGATTCATCGCGCTGGCCTGCACGTCCGGGTGGTCCGGGCCGTGCCGTCGGCGGGACCGCATCAGCACGTCGATGCTCAGCGCGTGCGCCCGTTCCAACTCACCGATCTTGCGTAGCGTCACCGCGTAGTTCTTCAACGCCCGCAGCGTCTCCGGGTCCTCCTCACCCAGCACCAGCCGGTGCGCCTCCACCGCAGCCTCCAGGACCCGTCGGGACTCGATGAGATCCCCGGCGTCGCGCAGGTCGCGGCCGTACTGGGCGGCCGAGAAGAGGGTGAACGGGTGCCTCGGGCCGAGCGTCTCCCGACGCCGGGCCAGCGTGCGCTCGTTGCGGCTCAGCGCGCCACGCAGGTCACCGACCAGGCGCAGCGAGATGGCCAGGTTGTGCGCCGCGATGAGCGCGCGGGGATGATCCTCACCGAACACCTCCCGAGCCAGTTCCTCGGTGCGCGTGTCCAGTTCCCTGGCCCGCTCGAAGAAGCCGAGTGCCCGCAGGTCGGCGGCGAGACTTCCGGCCGCGATCACCGTGTACTCGTGGTCCTCGCCGAGCGTACGGCGGAGCCGGTCGTGCACGTCCCGGTCGATGTCGTAGGCGTCCTGGTAACGAGCGTCCAGACGGAGGGCGTTGGCCAGTTGGAACCGCATCATCAGCGTCTGCGGGTCGTCCGAGCCGTACCGCCGTTGCCACAGCTCGATCGCCTGCTCGGCAAACTCCGCGCAGGTGGCGGAGTCCACCCGGATCCACATGTAGCGGGCGACGTCGAGCAACAGCTGCCGCACCTCGGGCTGGTCCGAGGTGAGGGTCCGCGACGGCAGCAGGTGCGGCCACAGCTCCGCGTACATCGGCCAGTTGCCCGGATGGTCCGGGTCCTTGGGGTTGGCGGCGGCCAGGATGGCGTGCACCTGCTGGCGGTTCTCGTTCTTCTCCGCCGCCGACAGCGATTCCCGGATCAACTCCTGCACCAGTGGGTGCATGCTCAGGCTGGCCTGGCCGGCCTCGTCGGCCCGGTCCGGGCCACGGCCCCGCCCGCCGCCGCGCACGCTGTCGATGCGGGCCAGCGCGTACCGCCCGATGTCGCGCAGCGTCCGACCCATCAGCAGCGGGTCGCGCAACGACGGGTCGTAGGGCAGCAGCACGTTTATGAAGCGGTCCCCGGTGATCAGCGACATCGGGATCGGCTCGCTGGCGAAGAAGGCGCAGACCTCCAGCAGCTTCGCCGCCGCCGGATTGCGTTCCCGTAGACTGTCCAGGGAGATCAGCCACGGCTGGGCGCCGGTCTGCTGGTAGTCGGCCGGCAGTTCCTCGGCGAGCATGTCCGGCAGGTAGCGCCGGACCCGGGTGAGGTACACGGTTGGTGATTCGCCGGTGGTGGCCAGCCACGCGCCCGCCTGCTCGATGGCCAGCGGCAGGTCACCGAGCCGGGCGGCGATCAGCTCGGCCTCACCGCGGGCCAGATGGCCGGCCCGCCGGACCAGCAGGTCCACGCTCTCCTCCCGGTCGAACGCACCCACCTCCAACATCCGGGCTGGCCGGGCCCAGGCATGGTTGCGGGTGGTGACCAGGATGTGCCCGGAGCCCTGCGGGATCAGGTCGAGCAGCTCGGTGGGATCGTCGGCGTTGTCCAGGATGAGCAGCCAGCGCCGGAACGGCACCCCGCGGCGCAGCACATCGAGGACCCAGCTGACCCGTTCACTCACGCTGCCGCTCAACGGGGCGTCCAGTTCGGCGGCCAGCCGGTCGGCGAGCGCGTCCAGGGCGAGACGCAGGACGCTCGGCTGCTGCGCCGAGATCCACCAGACGATGTCGTACTCGGCGCGGAACCGGTAGGCGTACTCCAGCGCGATCTGGCTCTTGCCGACGCCGCCGAGCCCGTGCAGTGCCAGCGGCACGTGCCCCGCGTCGGAGCTGGAGAGCCAGTCGCGCATCTCCTCCAACAGCGGGCCGCGCCCGACGAACTGGACGTTGCGCGGCAGCGGCACCCGCCAGACCGGAGGCTCGTTTCCCGGGAACCGGCGGCGTTGCTGAGGGTCCTCCGGCTCGGGCGCGGGCCGGGCGGGGTGATCCAGCGCCTCCAGCAGCTTGGCCGTGGCCTCCTGCGCGCCGACACCCACCAGGTCGACCGGGATCCGTTCCAGGAACAGCCCGGGGGCGCGCGAGTTGTCCAGCCGGACCGGCACCAGGTAGCTGGTGCCGGTGGTGGGATCGTGGTTGGTGGCCCGGCTCCACAGCTGGGCCGCGTTCGGCGACTGCATGTACTCCTGGGACAGCAGCACGACGAGCCGGGCGGCGTCGTCCAGGCCGACGGTTGCTGGATCGCCGCCGGACGGGTTGGCGGGAAAGTCCACCTCGCGCATGGCCGCGCGCAGGCCGGCGGCGCGAAGCTCGTCGCAGATCCACTCCGCCCAGGCCCGGTCCAGGGCCGCGTAGCTGACGAAGACGTCGGGAGCGGCGCCGCCGAGCCGCTGCCGCTCGAACTTGGCCAACCACGTGCGTCGGAGCCGGTCCTCCATCGGAGGCAGATCCTCGACGTCGCCCTCGGTGATCGCACGGGTCAGCCGCTCGTACGCGGCCAGGAGGCTCGCCTCGTGGTGCGCGCGATCCCCGAAGGTCGCCAGGATCTCCTCGTAGGCGTAGTACGGCTGGTAGGGGATCTCGACCTCGCCCCAGTACCGGTCACTCTCCTCGGGCGTGAACCTCGGCAGCAGCGGGGTGAACCGCCGGCGGGCCTGATCCCGGCCGGCCTCCAGCTTGAGCTGCTCGGCGTTGTCGACCCGCATCGGCACCGGCAGGATCCGCACCGGACGGTCGCCACGCTGCCGGACGATCGACCGGGCCACCGCGGCGGCACCGTCGATGCTCTGCTCGTTCAGCGTGAACGAGGTGACGACCGTGTCGGGCAGCCGCACCGTGCAGATGCCGGCGCCGTCACTGACTCCCGTCCGACTGTCGATCAGCACGTAGTCGTAGTTCGCCCGCATGCTCGCGGCCAGCGCGTCCAGGAAGGCGTTGCCGCCGAGTTTCTCGAAGAACGTCTGCCAGTCGAAGGTGCTGACCGCCTTCGTGTACGACGGGTCCTGACGCCCGGCGGGCAGCAGGTCCAGGAAGCCGGGGCGGAGGGGGTGGGTCGAGCCGGACACCTCGCGGGGTGGCGGCGGGAAGCGCCACTCCAACGACACCGCGTGCCGCAGCACGTCGGCGGCCGTCTCGACCCAGTCCGGATCCTCCGTCTCGTCCATGGGCCGTACGGCGGCGTCGGCGTAGTCGCGCGCCATGTCGATCACGCCGCGCGAGGTGCGCAGGTCCTTGTCGAGCAGGAACGGGTGGAAGTAGCGGTGCAGGCCCGGCGATTCCAGGTCCCAGTCCACGGCCAGCACCCGGTGTCCGTTCGCGGCGAGGATCCAGGCCACGTTCGCCAGCGCCATGGTGCGTCCGGTGCCGCCCTTGTACGAGTAGAACGTGATGATCCGGCCCTCCCTGCCGCCGGCCGTCGCGATCGTGTCACTGGTCGTCACGCTGGTCCTCCCGTTCACGCTGATCGTCGTCGCGCGCCCACGGGCCGTCGAGTCGCGGTGGCGAGGTGTCCGTCGACGGGTCGGGTGGCCGGTGCACCGCACCTCGACTGAACACGCGGTTGCGGGCGACCTCCAGCACCTGCGGAAGCAGTTCCTCGAAGGCGCGGTGGGTGATGATGTTCGACCGGTAGAGCTCGTCGTCCGAGGTGAAGCCGTCGAATATCTCCCGGCACGCGCGGGACAGCTCCTGCCACTGTTCGCGGGTCTCCGGGTCGTCACGACTGCCGGGGATGAGGACCGCGGTGGCGGCACGCTGGTCGCCGCCCAGCGCCAGGGAGGCGTGCTCGATCAGCGCCTGCCGCCGCTGCGGCAGGCGGGTCAGCCAGGCGTCGACGATCAGCACCAGCAGCTGGTTGTAGCGGGCGGCCTGCTCGGCGCTGCGGGGCAGCTTGTCCACCTCCACCACGGTGCACTGGTAGCTGTGGTCGGCGGCGATCTCCCGGGCGTACTCGATGAGCGGCTCCGGCATCGGCGGGCGGTACGGCGCCCATTGCAACGCGTCGTCGCCGTACGCGGCAAGGTGTTGACGCACCCCGCGCATCTCGTCCCGACCGGAGGCGGCCACCACGAAATGGACCAGCATCGGCCTGGTGCCGTCGTCCCCGCTGGGGCGGGTGGCGGCGTCGGCGGTCGGCCTGGCGTGGAAGGCGCTCTCGACGGCGTGCAGCTCGACCGGGCGGCGATGCTCCGGCAACGGGTGAGTCTCCACACTGGTCACGATCTGACTGGCCAGCTCGAACAGAAAGGTGCGGTAGTCGTCGCTGTGCCGCTGGAGGCGCATCAGTTGCCGTACGCCGAGGCGTTGGTACAGATCGCCCAGGCTGTCGGAGGAGTACTGCAACGGCTGGGCAACCGGATGGATGCGTCCGGGTTGTGCCGGAATCCACATCAGTGGTTTGAGCAGCGAGGTGTCCACCCTTCGCTGGCTCTCGAAGCGTGCGGTGCGCTCGGCGAAGAACTGCCACTCCTGGCCGCACGGCTTGCTCTGGAAGTACCGAGGGGTCATCAGGGCGAGAAAGGAGCCGCAACTGCCGAGCGCCTCGACCAGACGCTGCGGCCACCGTTCACCGACCATGATCATCCGGTCGACGAAACCGACCCGTTCGTCCCGGGACAGACCGGCGACCAGCCGAACCTCGGCACTGAGATCCTCGTAGAACCGCTGGACGAGTGCGTCCTCGTCGCCTCTGGCGTAGCTGAGGAAGAAGTACAGCACCGCACCTCCGCGCCTGGGACTCTGGCCATGGGGTGGCTGGGTCGTGGCTGTCGCCGGTGGGCCAGGTGCCAGCGGCCGTGGCGGCGGGAGCTTCACCGCGAGTATAGGTGCGGAAACGAAGCGTGGCAGCCCGCGGAACTGTCGTATCCCAGGTGGCGGTGACCGGCCGGCGGGGCATCGGCATCATGTGGTGATGCAAACTCCTGCGCCGCTGCGCCCGTTGGTCGCCGGCTCCACCTGGCGGCGCGGCTTTCGCGCAGATGTTCACCTCCCCTGTCGCGGTGCTCGTACTGGTCGCGCTCGGCTACGTCGTGGCCGGGCTCGGTGCGCTGGCCGCATCGATGGCGCCGGCGCTGCTGGGACCGGTGTCGGCCGCCGGGGCGTCTGCGGTCGCTGCCGACAGGGGTGACCGGTGGGCCCGGTCCGCCGTCCGGCACGGGGATGGGCGGCGGACCGGGCTGTCACGGCAGGTCGCGGGAGTAGCAGACGGAGAGTGGCTCACCCCGGTACGGCCCGAAGTTGTCGATGCGCCGGTAGCCCTCCCGCTCGTAGAAGCGCATCGCGTCGGGCTGGGCGGTGCCGGTCTCCAGCAGCAGGGTGTGTATGCCGGCGTCGCGGGCGGCCTGTTCCAATGCGTGCAGGATGGCGGTCGCGACGCCGGTGCCCCGGGCCGGCGGACTGACGTACATTCGTTTGATCTCGGCGGAACCGGCGGTGAGCAGGCGCAGGCCGCCGCAGCCCACGGCGGTGCCGCCGGGGTCTCGGGCGACCAGGAAGACGCTCACCGTCTCGGCCGTGGGCTCCTCGCCCGGCTCGTGGTCGTCGCAGCCGTAGCGGGCGTCGAGTTCGGCCCGTTGGGCGGCGCGGAGCCGGGTGGCGTCGGCCGACTCCCAGGGTTCGCGATCGATGGAGAGCACCACCACCGCCTCCTCTTCATCGGGTAGATGCATGATCGTGCCAGGTCGACGGAGGTCGACGGGGGCAGGAGCGCGCTAGCGTGGGCGGGGTGAGTGAGTCCTTGTTCGTTCCGCCGCCCCCACCGGCCGACCTGCCCGCCACGCTCGGTGGGGTGCGCGCCGCCGGACACCGCTACCGCACCGTCAAGCAGGAGCTGCGCGACAACCTGCGGGCCCGGATGCGCGACGGCGCGCCACGGTTCGCCGGCATCGTCGGGTACGACGACACCGTGCTGCCGGAGGTGGAGCGGGCGTTGCTCGCCGGGCACGACATGGTGCTGCTCGGCGAGCGGGGCCAGGGCAAGACCCGGCTGATCCGGTCCCTGGTGACGCTGCTGGACGAGTGGACGCCGGTGATCGTCGGCTCGGTGCTCAACGAGCACCCGCTGCACCCGGTCACCCCGGCGTCGCGGGCGCTGGTCGCCGAGGCCGGCGACGACCTGCCGGTGGGCTGGCTGCACCGTTCGATGCGCTACGGGGAGAAGCTGGCCACCCCGGACACCAGCGTGGGCGACCTGATCGGCGACGTGGACCCGGTCCGGCTGGCCCAGGGCCGAACGCTCGGCGATCCCGACACGATCCACTTCGGGCTGGTGCCGCGTACCAACCGGGGCATCTTCGCGGTCAACGAGCTGCCCGACCTGGCCGAGCGGATCCAGGTGGCGCTGCTCAACGTGCTGGAGGAGCGGGACATCCAGGTACGCGGCTACCAGTTGCGGCTGCCGCTGGACCTGCTGCTGGTGGCCAGCGCCAACCCGGAGGACTACACCAACCGGGGGCGGATCATCACGCCGCTCAAGGACCGCTTCGGCGCGGAGATCCGCACCCACTACCCGACCGGCCTGGAGCTGGAGCTGGCGCTGATCCGGCAGGAGGCCGACCTGGTCGCCGAGGTGCCGGAACATGTGCTGGAGGTGCTGGCCCGGTTCGCCCGGGGGGTACGCGAGTCGCCGTCGGTGGACCCGCGTTCCGGTGTCTCCGCCCGGTTCGCCATCGCCGCCGCAGAGACCGTGGCCGCCGCCGCGCTGCGCCGGGCGTGCCTGTTGGGCAGCGATTCGGAACTGCCGTCGGCCGAGGCGGTGGCGCGGGTGGGTGACGCGGTGTCGGTGACGTCCACGCTGCGCGGCAAGGTGGAGTTCGAGAGCGGCGAGGAGGGCCGGGAGATCGAGCTTCTCGGTCACCTGCTGCGTACCGCCACCGCCGAGACGTTCCGGGCCCGACTGGCCGGGCTGGACCTGTCCGGCTTCACCGCACTCGTCGGGGAGGGGCAGGCGGTCGAGACCGGCGAGCTGGTGTCGGCGGCTGAACTGCTGCGCCAGGTGGGCACGGTGCCGGGGTTGGCCAAGGTGCTCGACCGGCTCGGCATCGGCGACGCGCCGAGCACCGGGCAGGCCGCGGCAGCCGTCGAGTTCGTGCTCGAAGGGCTGTATCTGAGCCGCCGGCTGGGCAAGGACGTCACGGACGCCGGGCGGACCCGCTACGGCGGCCGGGACTGAGATGGCCGGCAACAAGTTCCGGTACGGGCAGTGGCGCGGCGGCCCCGATCCGCTTGCGCCGCCGTACGACGTGCAGGGCGCGGTGGATCAGGTCGGCGCGGAGGTGCTGACCGGTGGCAGCCTCCGGGACGCGCTGCGGGATCTGCTGCGCCGGGGCCCGCAGGGGCGTGGTGGGCTGGACGGGCTGACCGCCCGCGCCCGCCGGCTGCGGCGCGAGGCGTTGCGCCGGGGTGAGCTGGACGGTGCGGTGACCCGGGCGCGGGCGCTGCTCGACCAGGCGCTGGCCGCCGAGCGGGACGAGTTGGCCCGCCGCGACGACGAGGCGGCCCGGTTCGCCGAGACGGTGCTGGACGATCTGCCCCGCTCGACCGCGCAGGCGGTGCGGGACCTGTCCGACTACCGGTGGGTGAGCGACGAAGCCCGGCAGACCTACCAGCGGATCCTCGACGGGCTGCGCGACGACGTGCTCGGCCAGCGCTTCGCCGGGCTGCGCGACTCGGCGCGGCTGGCCGGTGACCCGGCGGTGCAGGAGCAGGTCGCCGAGATGATGCGGGACCTCAACGCCCTGCTGGCCCGGCACGCCCGCGCCGAGGACACCACCGACACGTTCGCCGAGTTCATGCGCCGGCACGGCGAGTTCTTCCCGGAACGCCCCCGTGACGTGGACGAGCTGATCGACATCCTGGCTCGACGATCAGCGGCCGGGCAGCGGTTGTTGAACTCGCTGTCGCAGCGGCAGCGGGAGGAACTCGCCGGGCTGATGCGCGAGTCCCTCGGCGACCGGCTCGCCGGTGAGCTGGCCGCGTTGGAGGGGAACCTGCGGGCGCTCCGGCCCGACCTGCGCTGGGGGCGGGGTGAGCGGACGCAGGGTGGCCAGCCGCTGGGCTACGGCGAGGCGACCGGGGCGCTCGACGAGATCGCCGAACTGGATGACCTGCTCGACCAGTTGGGCCAGGCGCACCCCGGGGCGACCCTGGACGACATCGACGTCGACGCGGTGGCCCGGACGTTGGGCCGCGACGCGGCCGACGACGTACGCCGGCTGCGGGAGTTGGAGCGGGAGCTGCGCCGACAGGGTTGGGTGAACCGCGACGCCGACGGTCTGACCCTGAGCCCGAAGGCGCTGCGTCGCCTCGGCGGCACCGCGCTGCGGCAGGTCTTCGCCGAGCTGACCGCGGGCCCGAGGGGCCAACACGACCTGCGCTCGGCCGGAGCGGCCGGCGAGGTGACCGGGGCGTCGCGGCCCTGGGAGTACGGCGACGAGCAGCCGCTGGACGTGGTGCGAACCCTGACCCGGGCGGTCCGCCGGGCCGGTCCCGGCGTGCCGGTGCAACTGGCCGTCGAGGACTTCGAGGTCGTCGAGACCGAACGGCGGGCGTCGGCGGCGGTGGCGCTCTGCGTCGACCTGTCGTACTCGATGATCTCGCAGGGGCGGTGGGGGCCGATGAAGCAGACCGGGCTGGCCCTGGCGCATCTGATGGCCACCCGGTTTCCGCAGGACGCGTTGCAGATCATCGGGTTCGGCCGGCGGGCCGAGTCGCTGACCCAGCAGGAACTGGCCGCCGTCGAGCCGGACATGATGCAGGGGACCAACCTGCAACACGCGTTGCGGCTGGCCGGCCGGCATCTGCGGCGTCATCCGGACGCGGAGCCGGTGGTGCTCGTGGTCACCGACGGGGAACCGACCGCCCACCTGGATCCGGACGACGGTGAGGCGCTGTTCGCCTGGCCGCCGTCGCCGGAGACGATCGAGGCGACGGTCCGGGAGGTGGATCGGCTCGGCCGCTACGGGGCCACCCTGAACCTCTTCATGCTCGGCGACGATCCCGGCCTGCGCCGGTTCGTCGACGCGGTGGCCCGCCGCAGCGGTGGGCGGGTGTTCACCCCGGACGCCGGCGACCTCGGCGAGTACGTGGTAAGCGACTACCTGCGGGCCCGCCGGGGCCGCCGCTAGGCTCGGCCTGGGCGGCGGGTGACCGGTCGGAGAGCAGCTTTCCTCTTGGCCGGCATGTCAGCCTGACATGATTGTGTCGCAGTGACATGGGCGGCTCAGGGCTTCCTTGCCTCGCCGGGGACGCGGGCGCCTGAGCGCTCGGCTACTGAAGCGTCCAGCGCTGGGCAGGGTTGCCGTCGCAGGGCGCCTGGACGATGTCGGTGCCGGCCCCGGCGCCGCCGTCGCGGGCCTGGGCGCACTTGCCGCTGTGCACAGCCACCAGCACGGTCGCGCCGCCGTCGACCGGTCGTAGCCGCCACTGTTGGTTGCCCTCGCCGTGGCAGCCGAACTGCTGCAACCGGGCACCGTCGTCACCGCTGCCGCCCTCGACGTCGAGGCACTGGTTGTGGGCGGCGTTGGTAAGCGTCACCGTGTCCGGGCCGAAGGCGTTCACCACCCACTGCTGCTCCGGCCCGCCGCTGCAGTCGGCCAGCTTGGCGACGGCTCTCTCACCGTCGCCGTCGAGGCCGAGGCAGAGACCGGAACCGACCCCACGGAACACCTTCGGCCCGGTGACCGCGTCCGGATCCTCGCTGGGGCTCGGTGTGGGGGACGGCTCGGACCGGGTGGGGCTGGGTTCCGGTGCGCTCTCGGTCGGGCTGGCCTGCACCGTACGCGGGGCGGGGGCGGCCACCGTCGGCGTCGGCTCCGGCTTCTCGCCGCCGAGCACGCCGGTGGCGAACAGCACCCCCAGCAGTACGCCGACCAGCCCGACCGCCAGCGCCGCCACGAGCAGTGGATCGCGGGACGGTCCGGCTCGGCGGGTGCCGTAGACGCTGCCCGATCCATCGGTTTCCGACATTCCGGCATCCTGTCCCACGGTGCGCGGCGGCGACCAGTCGCCCCCAGCGTCCAACCTGATCTGGGTGCGAAACACCTCTGGTGGACATCCCGCCGGGCGGTCACGGTCCGCGTAGAGTGATCCCATGCACGCCGTGCGTGATCATGACCTGGCGGTGGCCCAGCTGCGACGGTCGTATGCGGCGGTGCCACCCGGCCGGCCGGTGCGGCTGGCCAAGCGCACCTCCAACCTGTTCCGTCCGCGCAGCGTCCCCGCCTCCGGCCTGGACGTCAGCGGTCTCGGCGGGGTGCTGGGCGTCGATCCGAGCGCCCGCACCGCCGACGTGCAGGGCATGTGCACCTACGAACGGCTGGTCGCCGCGACCCTGCCGCACGGCCTGATGCCACTGGTGGTGCCGCAGTTGCGCACCATCACCCTCGGTGGGGCGGTGACCGGGCTGGGCATCGAGTCGACCTCGTTCCGCAACGGGCTGCCGCACGAGTCGGTGACCGAGCTGGACGTGCTCACCGGCGCCGGTGAGGTGGTCACCGCCCGGCCCGACGGCCCACACGCCGACCTGTACGCGGCCTTCCCCAACTCGCTGGGCAGTCTCGGGTACGCCACCCGGCTGCGGATCGAGCTGCAACCGGTCCGCCGGTACGTGGGCCTGCGCAACCTGCGGTTCACCAACCTGACCGCGTTGACCGAGGCGATCGGCGAGATCACCGCTACCCGCCGGTGGGCCGGTGCGAGCGTCGATGCGATGGACGGGGTGATGTTCAGCCCCGATGAGGCGTACCTCGTGCTGGGTAGCTTCACCGACGACGCGCCGGCGGTCTCCGACTACACCGGCCAGGAAATCTACTACCGGTCGCTGCGCCAGCGCCCGCACGATTCGCTGACCGCCCACGACTACCTGTGGCGCTGGGACACCGACTGGTTCTGGTGCTCCGCGGCGTTCGGCGCCCAGCATCCGGTGGTGCGACGGCTGTGGCCGGCGCGGTGGCGACGCAGCGACGTCTACCACCGCATCGTGCGCCTGGAGCACCGGCACCAGGTCGCCGCCCGGGTCGACAGGTGGCGCGGGCAGCCGGCCCGGGAGCGGGTCGTGCAGGACGTGGAGATCCCACTGGACCGCACCGCCGAGTTCCTGCACTGGTTCGCCGCCAACGTCGCAATGACGCCGGTGTGGTTGTGTCCGCTGCGGCTGCGCGAGCCGGGCGGCCCGGGATCGGCCCGGTCCTGGCCGCTGTATCCGTTACGCCCGGGGCAGGACTACGTCAACATCGGGTTCTGGGGCAGCGTGCCGATCGCCGAGGGCGCCGCCGACGGCGACGTCAACCGGGAGATCGAGCGCGCGGTGTCGGAGACGGGCGGGCACAAGTCGCTCTACTCCGACGCGTACTACGACCGGGATTCGTTCGACCGGCTCTACGGCGGCGGGACATGGCGTGCCGTGCGGGAGCGGTACGACCCGGAGCATCGGCTAACCGGACTGTACGAAAAGGCGGTAGCACGAGCATGAGCGAACGAAGCGGAGTGCCGGCATGAGTCTCACCGACCGAAGCCAGGGAGCGGCAGGCGCTCCCGCCACGCCGCCCCCGGGGGGCCGGCGGCGTGGATCGACCGTGGCGGACATCGTCCGGACGGTGACCTCGGGCCCCCTGCCGGTACGCGTCACCGCGTACGACGGCAGCTCCATCGGCCCGGCCGACGCCGGGATCACCCTGTCGATCCGCTCCGAGCGCGGACTGTCGTACCTCCTCACCGCGCCGGGGGATCTGGGTTTGGCGCGTGCCTACGTCAGCGGTGACCTGATCCTGGAGGGAGTGCACCCGGGCGACCCGTACGACGCGTTGCGGGTGCTCGCCGGGGTGCGGATGCGGGCACCGGCGCTGGCCGACGGGTTGGCTCTGGTGCGCGAGTTGGGCTGGGAGCGGCTGCTGCCACCGCCGGCCCCGCCGCAGGAGGCCCGGCCCCGCTGGAGGCGGATCGTGGCTGGCCTGCGGCACTCGCGGACCCGCGACAGCAGCGCCATCTCGCACCACTACGACGTGTCGAACGCCTTCTACGAGCGGGTGCTCGGCCCGTCGATGACGTACACCTGCGCGGTGTACCGCAGCCCGGACGACACCCTGGAGCAGGCCCAGGCGAACAAGTACGACCTGGTCGCCGGCAAGCTCGGATTGCGGCCGGGAATGCGGCTGCTGGATGTGGGCTGCGGCTGGGGTGGCATGGTCCGGCATGCGGCCCGGGAGTACGGCGTCAAGGCGCTCGGGGTGACGCTGTCGCGGGCGCAGGCACAGTGGGCGCAGGCGGCGATCGAGCGGGAAGGGCTGGCCGGGTTGGCGCAGGTGCGGCACCTGGACTACCGCGACGCTCCGCCCGAGCAGTTCGACGCGGTCTCCTCGATCGGCCTGACCGAGCACATCGGAGTCCGCAACTATCCGGCCTACTTCGGGTTCCTGCGTGACCGGCTGCGCCCGGGGGCCCGGCTGCTCAACCACTGCATCACCCGCGCGGACAACCGGGCGCCGCACCGTTCCGGGGCGTTCATCGACCGGTACGTCTTTCCTGACGGTGAGCTGTCCGGCCCGGGGCGGGTGATCGGTGAGGTCCACGATGCGGGGCTGGAGGTGCACCACGAGGAGAACCTGCGCCAGCACTACGCGCTGACCCTCGCCGCCTGGTGCCGCAACCTGGTGGAGCACTGGGACCTCTGCGTCGCCGAGGTGGGTGCGGGTACGGCCCGGGTGTGGGGGCTCTACATGGCCGGTTCACGGCTGGCGTTCGAGCGCAACGGCATCCAACTGCATCAGGTGGTGGCGACGCGCAACGGCCCGGACGCGGTGAACGGCTATCCGCTGCGCCCGGACTGGCTGCCCTGACCGGGTAACCGCAGGACTGAGCTGGGCCGGGTCGGTCTCCGGGCTGGCCGAGCTGCGCCGCTTCCACGAGGTGCCCGAGGAGACCACCGCCACGGCCGGCTGACCCGCAGCGGCACGGACGGTCACCGGTGACAGGCTGGTGGCCGTCCGCGCGGTCGGCATCATCCGCCCCGCGACGGGGTATTGGCCGGCGGTGTTCCTCATCTTCGGACTCCGGACCAAGGTCACCCGGTCGGCGGTGGTGCAGCAGGTCTGCCGTCACTGCGGGCAGCACGCCGCCCAGGTGCTCACCCGTCGCTCGACGAAGTTCAGTCTCTTCTTCATCCCACTGGTCCCGGTGCGTACCCGTCACATCCAGCAGTGCACCTTCTGCGCTGCCGAGTACGCCGGGGCGAGGCCGAGCGCCTGCTGGCCGGCTGACGGCCACCTCGGGGCGTGGCCGTGACGGGCCGGAACTCGCCACCGCGGCTATCGTGGCCTGTCGTGACCGACACCGAGCAGCGCCTGGCCGCGATCCGGGGCGACGCACCACCGAAACGACACAACGCCCGTACGATCGCCGCGTTGACCGGCAACCCTGGCTGCACCCGGCGGGCGGTCCTCGACGGCGCCGGAGTGGACAAGCCGGCACTGGCTGAGCGGGTCGGCTTTCCCGCGCGGTTCGGGCAGTCCCGCTTCGCCATCGCCCGGGGCAACACGTTCGAGGCGCAGGTGAAGGCCGACGGCGGTGCCGAACTGCTGCGGCTGGTCGCGGAGCGGCTCGGCGTGCCGGTGCCGGCGGCGGCCAGCTGGACGGACCTCGGTGACGGCGACGACCCGGCCGCCCGAGCCAGACGGTCGGCGACCCTGCTCACCGAGGCGCTGACGCCTGTCCGATCCGACACCGCCGATCTGTCCGGTGCCGGGGAGCCGCCGCGTGCCGACGGCCCGGCGGCGCTGTTCGACCATCCGATGCTCGGCCTGACGGTCGCCGGGCAGCGGGTACATCTGGAACCGGACCTGGTGGCCGCCCGGCTGGGCGGCCGGTTCCACGTGGTCGAGATCAAGTCGTTTCCGGTGATCGACGGCCAGGCCGACCCGGCGAAATTGGCTGCCGCGGCGGTGCAGTCGGCCGTGTACGTACTGGCGCTGCGGGAGCTGTTCACCGCCCGAGGCCACGATCCGCACCTGGTGTCGCACGAGGTGGTGCTGGTCTGTCCCCGGGACTTCAGCAACGAGCCGGTGGCGCATCTGCTCGACGTACGCCGGCAACTGCTGGTGGTGCGCCGGCAACTGGATCGGATGGACCGGCTCGACGCGCTGCTGGCCGACGTTCCGGCCGACTTCACCGCCGATCCCGCCGCCGATCCGGCGGTCCTGGCCACTTCGCTGGCCCGGGTGCCGGCCCGGTACGCCCCCGACTGTCTGGCCAGCTGCGAGCTGGCGTACCTCTGCCGGCACGAGGCGCGCGGGCAGACCGGGGCGCTCGGCCGTCCGGCCCGCGAGGCGCTCGGCGGGATCGCTGACGTCGGTGAGGTGCTGGCGCTCGCCGGTGGGGAAACCACCACCGGCCCCGAGCAGGCGGAGGCCGCCGCGCTGCTGCGGACCGCGGCCCGCCTGCGCGCCGACGCCCTCGCCACCGCATGAGCGAGCGCATCGGGCACGGCGTCGTGGTGTCTCAGGTCGGCGCGCGGCGCAGCGGAGCGCCGACATGAGCACGTTGCGGGCGTTGGCGGCGGCGCAGGCGGTGGCCACGGGCGTGGCCCAGCCGGTGGCCACCGTCCGTCACCTGCACCTGTCGAGGCGACCGCTGGTGCTGGTGCCGCTGGCGATGGCAGGGGAGGCCAACGCGCCGCTCGCCGCGATGGTCGGCTCCGCCCCCGGCGAGGGGCGGCTGCTGATCGTGCCGCAGCCGCGAAACCGGGACCAACGGTTCGCGTTCGCCGCCGAGCTGGCCGCGATCGTGTTGCCCTATGTGGACGCACACCGCACCGCGAACGAGGCGGTCGCCGTGGACCGGGGCCGGGACGTCCGGTACCGGTACCTCGACGCCCCGCAGCTGCTGGTGCCGAACCCGGCGGGGGTGACGTTCCTGCGGCTGCTCGGCCGGTCCACCCGGTTCCGCCGGGTCGACGGCGAGTATCCGGTGCCGCCGCAGGTGCCACTGCTGGGCCGCTGGCTGACCTTCCTCGCCGAACGGGCCGAACATCCCGGCTCGTCGGCGCTGGTGGCGATGACGCAGGCGTTGACGCTGCACTGGGCGACCGGGCAGAGCGCGGTGGAGGATCTGCACCTGCCGGCGCTGCTGAGCTGGATCGCCCCACCGACCGGGCTGTCCGGAGCCGAGGCCGCCGCCCGGGCCGAGGACCCGTCGATCTGCCCGCCGGCCGGCCCGGCCACCGATCCCGAGTTCGACAACCGGCTGCTGGCGCCGGCCATCGAGGCGTACGCCGACGCCGACGAGGCGACCCGCGTCGAGGCGTACGCGGAGCTGGAGCGGCTGCTGCGGGACCAGCTGACGCCCACCTGGGAGCTGATGTGGCGCGGCCTGGGGTTGCTGCGGGCCCTGCCGCCCGGCGCCCGGGTGGCCGGGCGTTGGGACGGCGACCGGGACGCCTTCACCGCCCACGCCGACCATCTCGACTCCGATGGTGCGCCGCAGCCGCGCCGGGACGGTGCGGTGGCCGCTGCGGCCCGGCTGCACCGCCTGGAGCGGGCTGCCGCGACCTACGCGGTACAGCGCGCCTACGACGACCCGCTGGTGATGGCCGAGTACCGGCTGACCGGCGAGGCGTTCGTCGGCGAGGTCCTGCTGGCCGACCCGACCCGGGTAGACGACAGTGGCCGACGGCCGGTGCTGCGCCCGCGCATCCAGTTGATGACCACCGACCCGGTGCTGGTATCGGTAGGCGCCACCCTGTCCAGCCCGTCCCGTCCCGGGCAGAAGGCGCGGACGATGTTCGTCACCCCGACGGCCGACGGTAAGACCGAGGTGGTGTTGGAGTTGTCCGGCGGGATGGGGCGCGGCCTGACGGCCAACCCGGGCAGCGTGCCGGAGGTGGGGGAGCGCCTCTGCTACACCACGCTCAGCGATGCCTACGTGCCGGGCGCGGCGTTTCCGGCCGTCGAGGAGACCCCGTGGACCCACGGCGGCCCACCCGCGACCGCAGCGGCGGCACCCGACGAAGAATGGTCCTGAGCACCGGGAGTCGTCAGGTTGTGGACCTGCGTGCCCGGTGGATCTGGCGGGGTGGCTGCGGGCGTGGCTAGGCTTTCGGGGTTTGCCAGGGCAGGACCACGCCGCCGAGGGTGTACGCACGAGAGAGAGCCGGAGCGATCGCTGTGTCGCGGAAGGACGTCGAGCGGGCTGCCGCGCGCTCGCCCGCAACGGACTGGGTCGGCCGTGTGGGGCTGGTCGGTGCCGGTGTCGTCGTCGCGGTCGAGGCGCTCTGGCTGGTGCTGGGGCTGCCCGCTGGCGAACTGGTCAGCGATCTGGGTGCGCTCACCGTGGCGGGCTGGGCCGCGGTGGCCTGCGGCGCGGCGGCCCGCCGCCACCCGGCGAAGCTGCGCCGCTTCTGGCTGCTGTTGGCTGCCACCATGGCGATGTCGCTGGTCGGACGGGCACTGTGGACGTCCGAGCGGCTGCTCGGGGAGAGCCTGCCACACACCCTGCCCATCGGGTTGATCTTCGTGGCCAGCCTGCTGACCGGCACCGCCGCGTTGTTCTGCTCGGTCACCGCGCCACGTACCACTGTGGGTCGGGTCCGGACCCTGCTCGACGGGCTGATCGTCGGGCTGGCGCTGATCCCGATCGGCTGGTTGCTGATCTTCCGCAACGTCAGTCAGGCCGACCTGGACGAGCCGCTGCGCACCGCCGGCCTGCTGTACCCGATGTTCGACCTGATGCAGCTGACCATCCTGGTCGCGGTGGTCGGCCCGGGCCGGCCGGTGTGGCGGCCGATGGCGCTGCTCGGCGTGGGCCTGACCGTACGGGCGGTGGCCGACACGGTCTACGTGTCGCTGGTGGCCGCCGGTATCTACCAGCCCGGCACCCCGGTCGACGTGCTCTGGCCGCTCAGCTACCTGCTGATCGTGGTGGCCACCCGGATGCCCCCACCTCGGTACCACGGTGCCGCCGAGGAGGACGGCGAGGCGCCGTTGCCGCCGTGGTGGCGGGTGGTGCTGCCCTACCTGCCGGTGGGTGGGGCGATCGTGGCGACCATGCTGGCCCGCGACGCCAGCGGTCACACCCCGATGCCGATCTTCCTGGCGATGATGGCGTTGCTGGCCATGCTGGCGCTGCGGCAAGGGTTGGCGGCCAACGAGAACCTGCGTCTGGTGGTGCAGCTACGCAAGCTCGCCTACGTCGACCAGCTCACCGGGCTGCCCAACCGACTGGCGTTCACCCGCCGGCTGCGTGGTGCGTTGCGCGGCACCGACCGGGTCGCCGTGCTGCTGCTTGACCTGGACGGGTTCAAACAGGTGAACGATCGGTTCGGGCACACCACCGGCGACACGCTGCTGTCCGGTCTGTCCCGGCGGATGCGTCGGGCGGTCGGTGACGACGGCATGATCGCCCGGATCGGTGGTGACGAGTTCGCGGTGCTGGTCACCGACGGGCGGCCGTTGGCACCGGAACGACTCGCCGAGCGGCTGTTGGCGGCGCTGCAACCGTCGCCCGGGGAGGAACTGGTCGGGGTGCACCCGTCGGCCAGCATCGGCATCGCCGAGTACGGGCCGCAGCACATCTCCCACACCGACCTGCTGCGCGACGCGGACATCGCCATGTACGCGGCGAAGGCGGCCGGCAAGTCCGCCTACCGGCGGTGCTCGCAGGGGCTGCGGGAGTCCGCCGTGAGTCGGGCCGAGTTGATCGCCGACCTGCGGCGGGCCGTCGACGAGGAGCAACTGCACCTGGAGTTCCAACCGATCGTGGACCTGGCCACCGGGGCGGTGCGCAGCGCGGAGGCGTTGGTGCGGTGGCGGCATCCCCGGCTCGGCGTGCTCAGCCCGGCCCGGTTCCTGCCGCTGGCCGAGGAGACCGGACTGATCCTGCCGATCGACAGGTGGGTCATCCACGAGGCGTGCCGGGCAGCGGCCACCTGGCAGGACCAGGTGCCGTCGGCGACGGTCGCGGTGAACATCGCCGCGTCGCACCTGCGCCGCCCCGACCTGATCGCCACCGTCACCGAGGCCACCGCGGGCGCCGGGCTGGCGCCTCGGGCACTGACCCTGGAGCTGACCGAGTCGGCGCTGATCGAGGGCAGCGACGCGGTGCTGGACCGGCTGAGGCAGCTGCGTGAGTTGGGCATCCGGATCGCCATCGACGACTTCGGCACCGGATACTCGTCGCTGAGCTACCTGCACCGGATCCCGGCGACCGAGTTGAAGATCGACCGGTCGTTCGTGGCCCGGATTCCCGAGGACACCCGGGCGTACGCGACGGTCGAGATGGTGACCCGGCTGGCCGACGCGTTCGACCTGACTGTGGTGGCCGAGGGGGTGGAGACCGAGCGGCAGCACGAGGCCGTGGCCGCGATCGGCTGCGTGCAGGGGCAGGGTTACCGCTACGGTCGCCCGGCCAGCCTGGCCGAGCTGCGTACCGTCCTGGTGAAGGCCGACCCGCCGGGTGTGCCCGGCGGCGCAGAATCGGACTTGACCCTCACGTAGCGGCAGGCGGGACCGTGGTTCCGGAAAGGGGGAACCATGGCGCACACGGTTGGTCAGGTGGCGAAGCTCGCCGGCGTGACTGTCCGGACGCTGCACCACTACGACGAGATCGGTCTGCTGACGCCGAGTGGGCGCAGCGGCTCGGGCTACCGCCGCTACTCCGAGGCGGACCTGGAGCGGTTGCAGCTGATCCGGTACTACCGCGAGCTGGGGTTCCCGTTGGACGAGATCGCCGTGATCCTCGACGACCCGGCGAGCGGACCGGGAGCGCACCTGCGCCGCCAGCACGAGCTGTTGACGGTGCGGATCAAGCGCCTTCGGGAGATGGTCGTGGCGATCGAATTCGCGATGGAGGCGAGCAAGATGAACATCCCACTGACCCCGCAGGAGCGGTTCGAGGTCTTCGGGGACTTCGACCCGGACGCGCACGCCGAGGAGGCGGAGCGGCGGTGGGGCGGCACCGAGGCGTACCGGGAGTCGAACCGCCGGACGTCGAGCTACCGCAAGGAGGACTGGCAACGGTTCAAGGCCGAGACCGAGGACTGGGGGCGGCGGATCGTCGCGTTGATGGCCTCGGGCGCACCGGCCGACGGGCCGGCGGCCATGGAGTTGGCCGAGGAACACCGGCAGCAGATCAGTCGGTGGTTCTACGAGTGCTCGTACGAGATCCACACCGGGCTGGCCGATCTGTATCTGGCCGACGAACGCTTCACCGCGCACTACGAGGCGAAGGCTCCCGGGCTGACGGAGTACCTGGCCGAGGCGATCCACGCCAACGCGATCACCCGAGCCTGATCGGGCGTGCGGACGATGGCGGATCGGGAGAGTATGACTGGCGTCCGCTCTCCCGATCTTCGGAGGTTGCCTTGCTGATCGTCGCCGGCACGCTACAAGTCGACCCGGCTGGGCAGGACGCCTACCTGGCCACCTGCGCCGAGATCGTCCGTCAGGCCCGCGAGGCGCCCGGTTGCCTCGACTTCGCCATGAGTCCGGACCTGATCGAGCCGGGGCGGATCAACGTCTACGAGCGGTGGGAGTCCGAGGAGCAGATGCTCGACTTCCGCGGCGCCGGCCCCGAACCGGAGCAGCAGGTGGCAATCGTCGAGGCCGAAGTCCAGAAGTTCCTGATCAACACGATCGAGTCACCCTGATCGTCTGTCGAAGCGGGCGCGGGGCCGGGCGGATCGGGGAGAACCCGCCCGGCCCCGCGGTCAGCGGCCGGGGGTGCGGGGCGTCGCGGCCGGAACGTTCCCGGTAGGCGCACCGGGGACGGTCACGGTCGGGGCGCCACCGGGCCGCTTGGTGGAAGGCGTGTCGGGCCGGCTCGTCGGTGTGTGTCCGCGCTTGGCGGGGGTGGGCCGGGTGGTCGGCTGGCCGGCACCGCTCGGCGCGCCCGTGGGGTGGGCGGGATCCTCCGATACGGCGTCCGCGCAGTATTCGTCGACCTGTCCGGCACCGCCGGCCGCCTCGACCAGTTCGGCGAAGGCTGGGTTCTCCGGCGCCTTGCCCGGGTTCTTGGCTGCGCCGGCCGCATAGGCCCGGCACAGGCCGACCAGCGGGGGGGAGGGATTGTCGATCGCACCGGCTCGGTCAGCTGGCCCGACCGGGTGCGACGGGGTGGCGCTCGGGGCCACCGGGGCGTGGGTAGCCGGGGGCGTGGTCGGGCCGAGTAGTGGGTTGGGCAGCGTACCGGTACCGGCGGCCAGCGCCACGCCGCCGAGCCCGGTGGCGACGACGACGGCTGCGGCTTTGACGGTGAGCAGTTTCCCCAGCGTGATCTGGAGCATTGACTCTCTCCGTGATCGAGGTTCGGGGGCGAGATCGGCGGCAGCCCGGAAAGCGGCCACCGCCAGATGCTCTCCAGCCATCTCGTCGTGTCGTGCCGGTCCTCTCGCCGCACGTAGTGACGCGGCGAGTGGACCGGCCTGGCTCAGGGCGACCGGGTCGGCGTCCAACAGCCGCTCTGCGGTCTCCCTGTCCATTCGTCGAGGTGACGGTTTGCTCATTTCGTCTTCCCTGGCGTCGTCCCGGATCATTTGCGTCACTCACCCGCCGCGAGTCGACGCTCGTGGGGTTTGGGTGGGCGTAGTCCCTGTTCAGATGCGATAGCGCCGTCCCGGGCGGTCGGCGGGTCGAGACGCGCGGCCAGCCGGCGTACTCCCCGCCAGGCGGCGGTACGCACCGCGCCAGGACGCTTGCCCAGCACCTGGGCGGCGGCCCGGGCGTCGAGTCCGACCACCACCCGTAGCAGGATCGCCTCGGCCTGGTCACTTGGCAGCGTGGCGATCAAGTCAATGGCTGCGCGGGTCGCGGCGGCCTGAACGGCCGGGTCGGCGGTGTCCTGGTCGGCGGGCAGGTCGACCAGTGCGTCGGCAGGCAAGGTCGGCGACGGTCGCCGTCCCTGGCGGCGTAGGTGATCCAGCGCCCGGTGTCGGGCTATCCCGGCGGTCCAGGCCCGGAACCCAGTCCCTTCCTCGCGGAATCGCCGCAGGTCGCGGGTGATCTGCAACCACGCCTCCGAGGCCACGTCCTCGGCATCGCCACCCACCAGGCCCCGCAGATAGCGCAACAGGCCGGGCTGCACCTGCCGATACAGCAGGCGGAACGCATCCTCGTCGCCGTCCTGCGCGGCCCGCACCAGCGCGGTGAGATCGGATTCGTTGCCGCCGCCGATGCCGCTCGTCACCGCCACCGCCGGCAGGAATCCACCGGCACGACCGCCAGTTCCGGTATCGCCAGCACCTCGCCACCAGATTCGCCATCACGTGCTGCCGCCAGCGGGCGGCAGCCCTCTCGTCACCCGTACGACTGATTGGCGTACCGGTGGCCGGTATCGTCACAGTCTGCCGGAGGGGAAGGCGTATGGCGACGGGTAAACCGCCATATCGTCCGTATTGCTCCACCGATCGGGTAATTCGACCACTTCTGGCCGTGTCCATGCCGGTGCTCGCAACCGTTAACACTGTGACACCCCATCTGGTGGCCTGCGGTTGGTGGCATGCGCGGCGAAGGAGTTCGGCGTGGCGAGGACTGATTCGACGGGTTCGACATGGCGGTACCGGTGGGCGCGCCGGCAGAACGAGCGCCGGCTGCGGCTGTTCCGCAGCGCCGAGGGGACCTGGCGGCGACGCGACGACGACCTGCGTCGGCTGCGTGCGCTCGCGGAGCAGTGCCAGGGCTCGGCCACGGCCGGCGACGGCCTCCCGCTGGAACTGGCCCCCGACGAGGTGGTATTCCGGGTGGTGCCGGCCGCCCAACTGGTGGAGATGCGGCACAACGCCGTACTGCCCGCCCCTGACCTGACCGTTGGCGCGCAGGCCGGCCGGCTGCGTCGGCGCCTGCCCGACGGGGTCCGGGTCACCGACGCCGGCATGGCAGTGATCACCAACCGCCGGCTGGTGCTGCTCGGTGGACGGGGCCGACGCGACTGGGCGTACGGCCGGATGACTGGTCTGTCGCACGACCCGCACGCGTCGGTCACCCTGATCCAGGTGCTGGACCGGCGGCGGACCTCCGGCGTGCTGCTGCGCCCGGACGTGGCGGCCGAGTTCCGGTTCGTGCTGACCCTGGCCTTCGCTGACGCCATCGAGCAGCGTCAGGCGGTCATCGACCAGCTCGACGAGTTGCTCGACGAGCACGCCCGGCTGCGCCCGTCCCGCCCGGGCATCGCCACCCCTGGGCAGGCCCGGCTGTTGACTCTGATCCCCGGCGGTCGGCGGACCGCCGTGGTCGCCGCCGCGCTGGCCGTGATGGTGCCGGTGGCCCTGGCCAACTCCGGCCCGTCCGATCCGACCAGCACCGAAACCGCGGTGGCCGCCCCCGGGGTGCCGGCACCGACCGGTTCCTCGACCGCATCGCGCGCCACCGGCTCAGCGCCGGCACCGCGCGACACCGGCTCAGCCAAGGCCAGCCCGAAGCCCGAGCGGCGCTGCGGCGCCCCCAAGAACCCGATGGGGTACGACTTCTGCGGCGGGAAGCGGGTCCGTGAACCGGCCCGCGAGGTGTGCGACCACTTCGACTGCGTACCCGGGTTCTGGGAGGGGCGCGGCTACCTGGTGCAGTGCGAGAACGGCAAGGTCAGCCTGGCCGGCGGCAGCCCCCGGGCCTGCGGTCTGCACGGCGGCGTCCGCCGCACCGTCACGACCTGACACCCGCCCGCGCGCCCACCCGCCGTAACGTCGAAAAGCGCCAGGCGAGGCCGCACTATCCCCGAAGTTGCCTGGGTGGTGGCGGGGCGAGGCCGCACGATCCCCGAAGTTGCTGGGTGGTGGCGGGGTGAGGGCGCAGTTTCCCCGAAGTTGCTGGGTGGTGTGCGGATCTGGCCGTCGGGCGACGGGGGGCACTTTGGGCGGGACCTCCCGGTAGGCGCGCTGACCTCCCTGACCGGCATCCCGGCGATGATCGGCGACGGGCTGGGGCTGGCGCGCGCACTGGAGGCCGGCGAGCACCCGGGCGACCTGGGCACGGCACGGATGATGGGTGCCACGGCCGAACACATCCTGCGGACCAGCGAAGCGGTCGGCGTCGACGCCGAGCTGCCGAAGGCGGTCAGCTCGCACTACCAGCGGGCGGTCGCCGCTGGACACGGCGACCAGGACTGGACCGCCCTGTACGAGGTGATCAGAGCGAGGCGCTGATCGGGCTTTGCAGCTGCGTCGCCCCTCACCGCCCGGGGAACGGCGGTCAGGGCAGCTCCGCGGCGCGGTCGGCCAGGCGGGACAGGGCGGGCGCGGCGGCGCGTAGCCGTTCCCGGTCGGTCGCGTCGAGGTCGGTCAGGGCGGCGGCGAGCAACTCGCGGCGGTACCGCCCGTAGGCGGCGATGCGCTGGTACGCCACGTCGGTCAACGTCAACCGGACGGTACGCCGGTCGGTCGGATCCCGGTCCCGGCGCAGCAGACCGGCGGTGGTCAGCTCGCCGACCAGGGTGCTCACCGTGTTCGCGGCGGTGCCCAGTCGCTCGGCGGCCTCCCGGACGCTGATTCCGGGCTGACGCTGCACCAGCCGCAGCACCTCGACCTGCGCGTCCGGCAGGGCGGCACGTCCCGTCCGCTGGATGGCCCGACGGCGGAGTACCCGGTGCAGGTCACTGAGCGCGTCGCCGAGTTGGTCGAGGGTCTCGTCGGTCACAGTGCCGCCCCTTCACGCTGCAACACCTCTGTAGGCAGAGCTACCGTAGTCGAACGCCCCCGGCAGTCGGCCATGCCCTGGTGGCGCCGACCGCCGAGGGGAACCGATGCCGCAGACCGACGTGCCCGTACGCCCGCCGGAGCGGATCACCCCACCCACCGGCCGCGCCGCGCTCGCACTACTGGTGCTGCTCGGCTCGCTCACCGCGATCGGTCCGCTGTCGCTGGACACCTACCTGCCGGCGTTTCCCGGGATGACCCGCGACCTGGCGGCCAGTCAGGCGCAGATCCAGCTCTCCCTGACCACCTGCCTGATCGGCATGGCGCTGGGTCAACTCGTCACCGGTCCGCTCAGCGACCGCTGGGGCCGGCGCCGCCCGGTACTTGTCGGCGTCGCCGCGTACGCCCTGTTGTCGCTGGTCTGCGCCCTCGCGCCGTCGGCGGAGACGCTCGCGGGGGCCCGCTTCGCGCAGGGCTTCGCCGGTGGCATGGGCACGGTCGTCGCCCGTGCCGTCGTGCGTGACCTGTACTCCGGCCGGGCCGCCGCGAAGTACTTCTCCCGACTCGTCCTGATCTTCGGCATCGCGCCGATGGTCGCTCCCACCCTCGGCAGCCTGGTGCTCAACGTCGGCGACTGGCGTACCATCTTCGTCGCCCTGGCCCTGGTCGGTGCCCTTCTCGCCACCGCCGTCGCGCTGCGGCTGCCGGAGACCCTGCCCGCCACGCGACGCAGCACCGGTGGCCTGGCCGCGACCGCCGCCGCCGGGCGCACGCTGCTCACCGACCGCGTCTATCTCGGGTACGCGCTGACCCAGGGCCTCGCCTTCGCCGGACTCTTCGCCTACCTGTCCGGGTCGTCGTTCGTCCTCCAGGACGTCTTCGGTCTCTCCGCCGGCACGTTCAGCCTGGTCTTCGGCGGCAACGCGCTAGCCTTCGTCGCCGTCGGCCAGCTCAACGCCCGCCTGCTCGACCGCCACGAGCCACGCCCACTGCTGGTCAGTGGCCTCGGCCTCGGTCTGCTCGCCGCCCTCGCCGTGCTCACCGGGGCGCTGCTGGACAACCTTCCCCTGGTCGTCGCCGCACTCTTCGTCTTCCTCGGCTCGCTCGGCCTGGTGATGCCCAACGGGACCGCCCTCGCCCTGGACCGGCACGCCGCCCACGCCGGCACCGCCGCAGCGCTGCTCGGCGGCATCCAGGCCGTGGTCGCCGCCAGCGCCGCCCCACTTGTCGGGCTCGGCGGAGAGGGCAGCGCGCTCCCGATGGCGGTGGTGCTCAGCGCCGCAGCCGCCGCCTCGCTGCTGATGCTGCTGACCCTCGCCCGCCCCGCCCGCGTGCGGTAGCTGCGGCTGCACCGTTCGCGGCTGCGCCGGCTCGGCGTCTTCCCGTAGGACGTTTCGCGTGCCGGTTGGGTGACCTTGGCGCCGGCTCGGGCGGCGGCGGTCATCAGCTGATCGACCTTCCGGCCCTGCCAGCCCTGCCGCGGAACATCGCCACCACGTGATCGACCCGGTCGGCCTCGGTGATCGCCGTGGCGCTCGAACTCGACGCGGTGCCGATGACGGCCAACTGGACCATCGACCGCCGCCGGGCCGCGTCGCCGGATCCGGCCGCCTCGCCGGATGAGACAGAGAACTCCCGGTGCCGCGCCGGGCGGCACCGGGAGTCCCTGCTCAGGTCAGCTCAGCGGAGCGCCGCCGGGCTGCGCCACGTTGTTCACCGTGAGGGTGTACGGGGCGTACCGCGTGACCTGCTCGGTCGGCTCGTCGTAGGCGACGATGGCGACCACCTTCGGGAAGGCGGACAGCAGCGCCGTCTGGATCAGACCTAGGGTGAAGGTGGACTTGCCGTCGGCCTCCACCTGGTAGGCCAGCTTCAGCTTCTCGTTGATGCCGACGAAGCGGACGTTCCAGTTCGCCACCGGCGTCGGGTTGATCTCCGACGGCGAGTCGAACGGCTCCAGGCTCGAACCGTCGCTGACCAGCGTGCCGCCGACCGCGATGTCGTCGATCAGCAGACCGCCCTCGTTGACACCGCCGTCGCTGACGTACCGGAAGCTGACCAGCACGTCCTGACCGGCGTACGCGGACAGGTCGAACGAGTGCGGCTGGAAGCCGTCGGTGGTGCCGTTCAGCGCCGGGCCGAGCGGACCGGCGACGGTCTCCTCACCGGGGATGACGGTGTAGCTCTCGCCGCCGTCGGTGGAGACGCTGACGTAGCCGTAGTCGTAGCCGGCCTCGGCGCCGTACTTCGCCAGGAAGGTCAGCGTCGGATCGGCGGCCGGCACGGTCACCGGGGTGACCGCGGCGACGTCCAGGCTGTTGCCGTTGCCGGACCACAGTACCGGGTTGCCGCTGCGATCCGGGTCGTCGCTGACGATCTGCCAGGCCAGCGGGACCGACGGCAGCGTCTTCGCGCCCTGGAACTTGATCGAACGCAGGTCGCCCCGACCCAGCGGCTTACCGTTGGCCTTCTGCAGGGTGACGTAGTCGGCGCCGTTGGGTGCTGCGCCATCAGCCGCGTACGAGGCGGGGTTGGCCAGGTTCACGGTGGCATCGAGGCTGGCCGTGGTGACCCGGCGCTTGTCCACCCCGAGCATGATGCCCCGCTTGGAGTTCCCGACGATCCGGTCCACCAGGTTCATCGTCTGGTAGTCGTGGATCACCTTGTAAATGTCCTTGACGCCCTCGGCCTTCAGCGCCGCCTCAAGGCTGGCGAAGCCCTGGCGCTCACCGTCGCGGTGCAGCCGCGAGATGAAGTCCAGGCCGTAGCGGTCGTAGAGGAACAGCACGAACGAGTAGACGTTGCCGTAGTCGGCCAGCACGCCACTCGACGTGCTGCCCTCGTTCCACAGGTTTATCGAGTTCTCCGGGCCACCGCAGTCGCGTGGATTCGTGTTGTAGTCCGTCTGGACGGTGCCGAATCCCTGGAAGCAGTAGATGTGGCTGTCCGTGCCGGGCTCGTCGACCCGGGCCGTGGCGTCGACATACCCGGCGAGGGTCTGCGCGAAGTCGGAGAGACCCTCGTTCAGCCAGGTCGTCTCGAACGGGTCGGTGTAGTAGTGCGCCAGGTGCTGCCATTCGTGGATGAACGTGCCCTCGTACAGCTGTGGGCGGGCCGGCCGGCTGGTGCACAGGTCGTCGGTCGGCTCGTTCGGCGGGTTCGCGCCGGTGCGGTGCGCCCAGTCGAACGCGTCGACAGTCATGATGTTGCGGTCGAGCAACTCGTTGAAGAGCGAGAAGTGGAACCCGGCGATGTAGCTGGGGGCGGCCGGGAAGTCGTAGAAGTTGTCGTCGCGTACGTTGTCGACGAGGGTGACCGTCCGGTTGCCGGCACCGGTGAAGTCCCCGTCGATCTGCGCGTTGCTGCCGTCGCGGTCCGGCGGGGTGCTGAACGCGGCCGTCGACTTCGGGTACATGTTGGTGTCGAACTCGTTGACCAGGCCCGCGACCTGCTCGTCGGTGACCACCGTGGAGTTCGGAATCTGCCGGCGGCAGTCACCCTCCGGGAACTCCGTGTCGTTGGCGACCCACACCTCGATGTTGTCGCCCACGCCGCGCAGCGTGTAGTCCTTCAGGTAGATGACGCCCTGGTAGTCGTCCAGCGCGAGCCACTGCCGCACCGTGCCGACCGCCGGCGTGTCGGCTGCCGCAGCCTTCGACCGGGCCTCGGTACGCGGCTGATACTGGTTCGGCGCTTCCAGACGCTGCCCGTTGAAGGTGAAGTCCTTGCGGGTCAGCTCCCGGACATCGCTGGCGAGCCCGGTGACGGGCGCCGGCACCGGCTTCACGGTCGCGGTCTCCGGAGTGGCCGAGGCCGGAGCCGGCTGAGCGATGACGAGTAACGGTAGGACGATGGCGCTGGCTGCTATCCCCGCGAAGCGGCGTCGTGCCACGAAACCTCCTCATAGGTGGAAGACCACCCGGCCCAGGATCGCCCAGGCACCGGTGGATCTACGCACGCTGATCGAGCGTCCCCGTATCCTGTGCACGTCGCCCCCGATCAGGCAACCCTCTACCGACACCGATCAGCAAGAATCAGTCGATTGACCACCTCTTGTGAAATCCAACCAGCTATAAGAGGCGCTGAAGGCGTACACGGCCGTTGGCTGGAGCTACGGCAGAGCATGGTCGGTCAGGGGCGTTCGCCCTGCTGAGCACAGAGGACGCCGGCACACCTCCTGCGTGGAAGGGGTCCGACCACCCGGATCGTCAAGATCCGCCGGACCGCCCGCCTCGGCCCGATCCGCTCTGCCGGAGCGGGCATGTAGTTCGTCCGGCACTACAGCGCCGTGGCGCTGCTCGCAAACTTCAAGGTGCACCAGATATGACGCTGCTGCCAGTCGACGGCCGCCTCGCTCGTAGCGCTTCCGCTCCTGTCGTCTGCCGCCCGACTAGCCGCCTTTGCCCGTGTCGCCCCGATTAATCTCATGCGTTGTGGAGATTTCTCAACTGTTTCTCTATCCCTTTTCGTTGTCGATGGAGGACAGGATGGCTCTATTTAACGGGACCTTGGCAAGAAAGCGGGCGCGTGCCGCGCCTTCGAAACTGTCTGCCTTGCGGTGCACCTCAATGGCGGCACGCCTCATGATCTCCCTGGCCGCCCGTGCGTCGCCCAGTGCTGAGAGAATTCTGCTGTGCCTGAATAATACCTCCTCGACGCAAAGTGCAGGGATTTTCCAGCCAGCATCCCGCACGTGATCAACGGCTAACTCGCTGAATGCCATCGCCTGTGGTAGCAGGCCCTCCATGAGGTGCCATTGGCCGAGCAGCGACAACGCCGCTATCTCACTGCGCCGCATGCCAGTCCGCCGAGTCTCGGACAGCGTCTGATTGAGCACGCTCAGCGCCTCGTCCATCCTTGAGGTGCCAGTGCTCGCGAGAGCGATAAGGCTTGCCGCATAGAGGTTTGCGACAAGCGGAGCGAGGTTCGCTTGCCAGGTTGCCTCGGCCTCGTCCCGCGCTTCCTTCAGGAGTGTCAACCCGGCGGCGTCGTGCAGATCCAAGACTCGTCGGCTCCCGAGATAGGCGAGGTTCACGGCGTGCCAGCCGTCCGGTTCGCCATCATGAATTGCAATCGCCTCTTCAAGGAGATCGCTTGCTGGCGAAAAATTGCCGACCGCGCTCTCCACCTGCGCCAGGTAATTCAGACCGATCGGTAGAATCCCGAGCGCAGGCATTCGGCGTACGGCAGGCACAGCAGAACGGAGTCGGGCAAGGGCTGGCCCTAATTGTCCCGCATCGAAAAGGCTTACTCCCAGCTGCAGAGCGGCCATGTGCCGAGCGCGTTCAAGTACTGGGTCGTCGAGACTTTCCGATAGCTTGCCGGCAGCCTCCTCGGTCCGGTGGAGGACGTCGAGGCCAGCCTCGACGTCTACCTTCGGCAATTGCCGTCCGTACTCGCATCCTGCTAGAAGAATGCTCTCCTTGTCGCCGCTGTCCAGTGCAGAATCCCACGCATCCTTCAAGGGGCCGATTGCCGCAGGAACCCCACGGGTATAAAGAAGGACTTTGCCATGCAAATATCTGACCCGAACCGCTAGAGCCTTGTCGTTGGCGGTGCGGGCTGCATCGAGCGCCTCGGTTGACAAAGCCTCTAGACGAACGGTGCCGTCCGCTTCCGGGTGGGTGCGCCAGCTCAACTCACTCGCAGTCAACAGCAGCTCGATCAACTGTGCGCGCAATCGATCGGCGTCGGGATTCTGTGCTGCCCGCCTCACATCCCGCAGGCCTTGGTCAGCTATTGCAGTGACCTCACGGGCGGACGCGCCAGTCGCGGCGAGTCGGCAGGCGGTATCGTGCGCCACCTTCGCTGCCGATAACCAGTCGCGGCCTAATCGATGATGCCGGATGAGGTCCAGGGCGTGCTCCAGGGTAAGGTTAGCAAAATTGGCCGAATGCTGTAGCAGGATGCGCCCAATTTTGCGGTGTCGCTCTCGGCGCTGTCGTTCGGTTTGATCTCGGTAGAGGGTTTCCTGAAGCAGATCGTGTTCAAAAGCGTAACGATCGGCGTCTAATGCGTCGTCCCAGCCGTCGGCGGGTAGAGGGTAGAGCATGCCTGTCTCGGCTGCGAGTCGATGTAATCGATGCGCCACAGCGTCATGGTCCTGTCCCGCGATGTGTGCTACAACACTGCTGTGAAACGATCGGCCTTGTACCGCCGCGATGGACATCAAACGTAGGTCTTCCTCAGAAAGTCTTCGTAGCCGGGCCTGAATCACCAGTCGAACGCGAGTGAGGAGGGCTAAATTATCGTTTCTTTTCGGAGAATCAACCTCCTCGCCGACCCTGCCGACATCGGGTAACGCGGTCAGCGGTTTGCCCCTTGCGAGATAGTAGTGCAAGAGGAGAGGGTGTCCGCCAGTCTGATCACTGAGCCGCTGGATATCCTGTGCTGAAGTCGAGCCTACGAGCAGGCGACCGAGATGCCCGATGGCGTTGGTCGGTAGGCCGCCGAGCCGAATCTGACGGGTGGTATCTTGCAACTGTAGATCGTCGATCAATTGTTGTGCAGCGGAATTGTCAGTTGTTTCGCCGTGACGTAGAGCGAGAATGAATAGGACTGGCTTGTCCCGCACGGCGTGTGCGAGGTATGAGAGTGCCGCGCACGAGCTTCCGTCGATGCGATGGACGTCGTCGATCATCACAACCGCCGGATGCTTCACTCGCAGCAAGGCCAGCGTTGCTTCCGCCATTGAACGTGCCGCCGTGTGGTGGTCCACCAACGGTGCTCCCGGTACCGGCCCGGACAGGGTCTCGGCGACCATCTTCAGAGCCTCACCAACGCCAGGGACCATGGTCAGCAACTCGGGCCAGCGGGACCTGATTCCCTCGCCTGAGCGGCGAAGGAGGCGCCGGTGTCGGGGAGTTGTCTCTTCGATTAGCCAGGCCAGATCGACAAGAGGTCCGTAGGCGGCGAGCTGGCCGACCTGCGCGTGGCAGCGCACGGACAAGAAGGTTGGCGTCCCCCCGGATTCTGCGAGCTTCGCGAGCAGTGCGCTCTTGCCGATGCCTGGCGGCCCGTCGATGACTAGGAAGCGTCCACGTCCCGCGCACGCTGATCGAACCTCGCCCATCGCGATCTCGAACTCGTGCTCTCGATCGACAAAGGTATCCATCGGCATGGAACCCCCGAATCCACCCGTGGGAACAGCTTTCCTCGTGGTTCGGCCGTGATCGGCTGCTGCCAGTTGACGACGACGCCGGGCCCAGCGTCAAGGACTACGCAACACTCCGTCTGTGGATGCCAATCTGAACCTTGTCAAACTGGGCGAACGCGGCGACACCCGGGCATTCACGCTAGTGACTGACCGATCGGGCGCGGTCGGCCATGACCTGCTCTACGCGTCGTCAAATTCTTGGTGCCGAGCACGACTTTCCGCTTCCGAGTTGGGCTTCTTGTCGGGGCAGGGGACTGCAAGGTCAACGCGGAGCGATTAGCCTTGACGGTCGGCGATTGCGCCCCGCGCGGCGTCCGTAGAGGTCGCGTACGTTGGGGGCATGGGACTGACAGGTGATTACGAGCCGAGCGCCTTGGAGTGGGTCCGCGAGCAGGTCGAGCGGATCGTGCGTACCGGCACGACCGGCGGCGTCACGATCGCCGGCCGGCCAGTCGTGCTGATGACCTACCGGGGTGCCAAGACCGGCAAGCTACGCAAGACGCCGGTGATGCGGGTCGAGCACGATGGGCACTATGCGGCCGTCGCCTCGATGGGAGGCGCGCCCAAGAACCCGCAATGGTACGACGCCCTGGTCGCCGAGCCGGTCATCGAGCTTCAGGACGGGACGGAGACCGGCGAGTACCGGACCCGTGAGGTGTTTGGCGACGAGAAGGCCCTCTGGTGGCGTCGGGCGGTCGAGGCGTACCCGGACTATGCCGACTACCAGCGCAAGACCGACCGCCAGATCCCCGTCTTCGTCCTCGAACCGATTGTTGCCAACCGCTGAGCTGGCGCTGTCAGCGGAGCATGGATGATCGCGAGTGCTGAGGCCGTACCCACCCCGATCCAGCAGCAATCTTGGGCAGCTTCTGCCCCCGGAAGGGCGTTCCGGGTCCAAGATTCACTTCGGTGAAGGGTGACGGGGCGGGGTGGGAAGGGTGCCGGCTACCGCGACACGCATCCGGTGCCGTGGCATCACCTGACGCAGTTGCAGGCGCAGGTCCGCGACCACGTCGCCGTCTGCTGCTGGCGTTGCTGATGCAAGAAGCTCGCCGAATTCGACGCCAGCGACGCCGACACCCGGCTGGTGCTGACCCGGCAGCAGATGGTGGACCTGTGCGCGGTGTTCCTGCCAACCTCGACCAGCGAGGCGCGGCTGATCGACCAGATCGACAGCCACCTCAACAAGGCCGTGGAGCTGGGCTTCCTGCGCCGCATCGACGACACCGAGGCCACGTACGAGGTGCGGCGCATCATCAAGGCGTTCGTCGACGCGCAGTGGCTGGCGGACTTCGACGCCCGGCTGGCCGAGTACGCCGCCGAACTGGAGACCACCCCGCCTGCCCGCTCGACGTCGCACGGGTGCTCGTCGTGGAGAACGAGACCACATACCTCGCGCTTCCGCCGGTCCCCGACACGGTCGCGGTCTTCGGCGGCGGCTACGCGGTGCGTGCCCTGGCACCGCTGGCCTGGCTGCACGGCCGGGAGGCCACTCCGGTCGCGGTGGAGCCGGCCCACCTGACGCCCGACGAGTCGCAGGTGTACCGCGGTCTGATCGCCGACCGTCACGCACCCGCCCTGCGGTTGGAGCAGGAGCGGATCCGGTTCAGCCTCGTGGAGCAAGCGCTGACAAGGTAGCCAGGCTCAGGCGTACGTGTCGCCGTACTCGCGGATGTCGTTGACGTCGAGGGTGATCCGGCTGTTGTCGGCCCACTCGCCGGTGGCCTGCTGCCAGCTGGGGTCGTCGCGTTCGTCGATCGCGGACCAGTTCGGCCGGTGGTGGCGGAGGTAGATGGGGCCGGTCGACGCACCGGGGGCCAGTTGCCCGCCGGTGAAGGTCAGTTCGATCCAGCCGGGGAACGGGGTGCCGGGCGGCGGGACGACCGTCGGGGTGGGCGTCGGTGTCGGCGGCGGAGGAGGCGGCGGCGAGGCTGGCGCGGCCGGCGGGCCCGGCGGCAGGGGTGGTGGGAAGAACTGGATGTGGCGTTGCACGTTGGCGCAGCCGATCGCCGCCCAGTCGCAGTTGGTGGTCAGCGAGGCGTTCCCGCCCTCGAACGTCACGTGGTAACGGATCCGCACGTCCACCAGGTCGAGCGGGGCGGTGCCCGTGTTGACGATCTGGAGGACGTGCCGGATCTGGCTGTCCGTCGGTGACCAGCTCAGGTTGCGGTAGCTGACCCGCGCCTTCCCGTAGGCGGTGCGCACCGGGGTCACGGGGGAGTCGAGGGAGTATCCGGTGTCGGCGTACGCCCAGACGGTGAGCCGATACGGGGTGCCCGGCGCGAGATCGGTGAGGGTGAGGTCGGTGCCGGTGGTGGTGCCGAGGCTGCGGTACACGTTGGGACCGAGCCAGGCCCGGACCTCGTGCCGGATCGGCGTCCCGCCCGGCTCGCCGATCCAGGTCGACGGTGCCCAGGTCAGGGTGAGCAGGTGTGGCTCGTTGGCCACCACGACCGGTGCGCCGGGAGTGGTCAGCACCGGATCGTCCGCCGCGTGGGCGACAGCGGTACCGGAGAGCCCGAGCAGAATGCCGAGGAGGGCGACGAGAGTGACCCGACGAGCACGCATAGTGCCAATGCTAGAGAGGGGCATGCATCCTTATCAATGGTTAGGGATGCTGCTCCGGGTCACGCGGCCGGCGGTTGGTAGGTGATGGGCAGCCGGACGGCGGCGTCGATCTCCGCCGTGGTGAGCAGCGGCACGATTCGGGCGTCGACGCCGCCTGCCGCCCGTACGGCGATGCCGAGTGCCGCGGCGGTCATGTTGTCCGGCAGCTCGCAGAACAGATACAGGTCGAACTGGCCGAACGCGTAGTACACCGCCTCCACCTGCCCGCCGGCGTTCTCGATCAGCGCCTTGATCACCTCGGCCCGTGCCGTGCCGCCCTCCTTGGTCAGCCCGGCCATTCCCGGAACCGTGTAGATCGCTGTGACCAGGTACTTCGCCACGCTGGCACCACCTCTCCCACCCTTTGCCCGGCCCTGACCGCTGTGCCGCGGCTACCCGTTTCCCGTCCGGTCACGCCTGGCGGCGCAGAGCCACCGTGGCCGTGCTCACAGAAAGCTCTGCTGGTCGCTAAACGGGCGGCGAAGTGTCGTCGACGGGGGCTACTGTGCCGTGCGGGCTTCACCACCGCCGTCGCGCCGGCCTGTGGGCGCCACGTCGGCCACCACCGCTCGTCCTCCCGGTCAGTTCCGACAACAGGAGACCTCGTGACACAGCAATCCGTCGCGGCACCGCAGCCTGTCCCAACTTCGGACAAGCTCGACGCCGCGGTACTCAAGGTGGCCGGCGTCGTCGTGCTCGGTGCGCTCATGTCGATCCTCGACGTGACGGTGGTGAGCGTCGCCCTGCCGACGTTCCAGAGTGAGTTCGACACCTCGTACGCCCGGGTCGCCTGGACTATGACCGGCTACACGCTCGCGCTGGCCACGGTCATTCCGCTCAGCGGGTGGGCCGCGGACCGGTTCGGCACCAAACGTCTCTACATGATGGCCCTGGCGCTGTTCACCATCGGGTCGGGCCTGTGCGCCACCGCCGACACGATCGGCGAGTTGATCACGTACCGGGTCCTGCAGGGTCTCGGCGGCGGCATGCTCATGCCGATCGGCATGGCGATCATGACGCGGGCGGCCGGGCCGAACCGGATCGGCCGGCTGATGGCGGTGCTCGGCATCCCGATGCTGCTCGGGCCGATCGGCGGCCCGATCCTGGGCGGCTGGCTGATCGACGTGGCGAGCTGGCACTGGATCTTCCTGATCAACCTGCCGATCGGCATCGTCGCGCTGGTGTACGCCCAGCTGGCTCTCCCGAAGGACAGCCCGCAGCCCTCCGAGTCGTTCGACTTCGTCGGCATGCTGATGCTCTCGCCGGGCCTGGCGCTCTTCCTGTACGGCGTCTCCACGCTGCCCGAGGCCGGCACCTTCGCCGACGCCGAGGTGTGGGGTCCGATGCTGATCGGTGCCGCACTGGTGGTGGCGTTCGTCCTCTATTCGTTCAAGCCTCAGCACCCGCTGCTAGACCTGCGGCTGTTCCGCAATCGCAGGCTGACCATCGCGGCACTGACCATGTTCGTCTTCATCATCGCCTTCATGGGTGCCGGCCTGCTGTTCCCGAGCTACTTCCTCCAGGTACGCGGTGAGTCGACGCTGCACGCCGGCCTGCTGATGGCTCCGCAGGGCATCGGTGCCATGGTCACCATGCCGATCGCCGGCATGCTCGCCGACAAGGTGCCGGTCGGCCGGACGGTGCCGTTCGCGCTGCTGCTCATCCTCGCCGGGTTCTTCACCTTCACCCAGCTCGACGCGGACACCTCCTACGTGCTGCTCTGCGGCTCGCTGTTCGTGATGGGCCTGGGCATGGGCGGCACGATGATGCCGGTGATGACGTCGGCGCTGAAGACGCTTACCGGCCACGAGGTGGCCCGAGGTACCACGCTGGTGAACATCCTCCAGCAGATCGGCGGCTCCGTCGGCGCCGCGGTGATGTCGGTGATCCTCACCAACGAGTTGAACGGCTCCCGGCAGGTCCCCGGCCTCACCGACGAGAACGGCAACCCGATCACCGAGGCCGGCCTGGCCATCGCCGCCCAGCAGCGGCCGGAGCTGGCGCAGCAGCTGCCCGACCCGTCACTCATCGAGCGCGGGCTGGACTTCGCCGCCAACTCCTTCGCCACCACCTTCTGGGTGGCGTTCGCCCTGGTGGCGGCGACGTTCATCCCGGCCGCGTTCCTGCCCAGGCGGCGGGAACGGTCCCACCTGCTCGACGACCAGCCCGGAGATCAGCCGGGCGACCAGCCGAAGGTCCCGGTCATCGTCCACTGACCGCTCCACCCGTCTCGGCGGAGCCGGCCCGCCCGGGGTCGGCTCCGCTTCGGCGTTCCCGGCCCGCAGCTTGGTCCGCAGCTTGCGGCATGTCGGGGCTTCCGGGCTGTCGGAGACCCCGACATGCCGCAGCCCGTGTCCGTGCCGGGCGGGTGGGGCCGAGCGCAGGATCGGGCAACTGGCGGTAGGGTGCGGCCGGTGGGGGAGATCGGGCCGACGCCGGAGCTGGCGGTGCCGCCGACGGTAGCGGCCGAGCGGGTCATCACCGAGGTGCTGGCCGACCTGCGGTCGGGCGAGCATCGGGGCGTGGTGGTCGACTCGCCGCCAGGGGCCGGCAAGTCGACCCTGGTGGTGAGGGCTGCCATCGAGCTGGCGGGTACCGGTGCGCCATTGATGATCATTGCGCAGACGAATGAGCAGGTCGATGACCTGATCGACCGGCTCGCCACGAAGGCGCCGCAGGTGCGCGTCGGGCGAATCTCCGCGGGCGACTACCGGGCGTCGCCCCGGGTGCGGGCGCACCCGCAGGTCCGGGTCGCCGCGAAGGTTGGCGACCTGGCCGCCTCGGCCGTGGTCATCGGTACGGCCGCCAAGTGGGCGACGGTCACCGAGGGCTGCTGGCCGTGGGCGATCGTGGATGAGGCGTACCAGATGCGCTCGGACGCCCTGCTGCGCGTCGCCGGCAGGTTCGAGCGGGCCCTGTTCGTGGGTGATCCGGGGCAGCTCGACCCGTTCTCCACCGTGGAAAGCGGCCGGTGGGCGGGGTTGACCTGGGATCCGATGCAGTCGGCGGTGGCGGTGCTGCTGCGGCACAACCCGCACCTGCCGGTGCACCGGCTGCCGGTCTCCTGGCGGCTGCCGGCCTCGGCGGCCCCGGTCGTCTCCCGCGCGTTCTACCCGTTCACCGGGTTCCGCGCCGGCACCGGCCCGGACGATCGGTCCCTGCACCTCACCGAGCCCGGGTCGGGCGACGCCGTCGACCGGATGGTGGAGTCGGCCGCCGCCACCGGCTGGGCGCTGTACGAGCTGCCGGCCCGGCACACCCTGCGTACCGACGGGGAGGCCGCCGCCGCGTGCGCCGCGCTCGCGCTGCGGGTGCTGCGGCGCGGGGCGGTCGCGGTCTGCGAGCAGGTGCCCGGTGGCGCGCCGGTCACCGCGGACCGGATCGCCGTCGGCGCCGCCCACCGTGACCAGGTCGCCGCCATCCGTGCGCGGCTCGGCGAGGCCGGTGCGGACGTCACCGTCGACACCGCCAACCGCCTCCAGGGCCGGGAGTACGACGTGACGATCGTGCTGCATCCGCTCTCCGGCCGGCGCGACGCGACCGCCTTCCACCTGGAATCGGGGCGTCTCTGCGTGCTCACCTCACGGCACCGGCAGGCATGCCTGGTGGTGGCCCGGGCCGGCATCGGCGAACTGCTGGACGCCCATCCCTCGACGGAGGCGCCGCAACTGGACGTGCCGGTCCGGTTCCCCGACGGCTGGGAGGCCAACCAGGCCATCCTCGCCCACCTCGCCGCGGTGCCCCAGCCACCGGATTGACCAGCGGCGACGACCTGCAGGATGAACGGATTCACGCAGTCCACCTTTGTTGCCGACGCCCGCTGAGCCGCGACGCCCCCGGCGTGTCGGTCCGGTCGGCTACCGTCGGTTGCCATGGGTGTGCAGGCGGGCGGATTTCTGATCGGGCGGGATCATCCGGCCGGTCTGTTGCGGGCCGAGGTCGACCGGGCCGCCGCCAGCCACGGTGGGTTGGTGCTGGTCGCCGGGGAGCCCGGCATCGGCAAGACGACCCTGGTGACCGCCGCCGCCGACGAGGCCCGTCGACGGGGCGCACTGGTGCTTGGTGGCGCCTGCTGGGATTCGGCGAGCGCCCCGGGATACTGGCCCTGGGCGCAGGTGTTGCGCCGGCTGCGCCGGTCGCCGGAGGACTGGGCGCTCGCCAGGGAATCCGCCGAGCCGGCGCTCGCCCTGCTGCTTGGTGAGGCGAGTTCCCTCGCTCCGGGCACCGCTCGCGCCGCGACGAGTTCCCCGGTGCCGGACATCGCGCACGCCGAGGCGGCCCCCCTGATACCGGCAAGCGTCGTCGACGGGGGCGATGCGGCGGAGCAGGAGGCCTTCGCCCTCTACGACGCGGTCACCACCGCGCTGGTCGCCGTCTCGCAGCGCCGGCCGGTCATGGTGATCCTCGACGACCTGCACTGGGCCGACGCGGCGTCGGTGCGGCTGCTGCGGTTCGCCGCTCAGCACACCTGGTTCGAGCGGCTGCTGCTCGTCGGCACGTACCGTGACGCCGAGGTGGAGGCCGCCGACCATCCACTTCGGCCGCTGCTGATGTCACTTGTGGCCAAGGCCACCACGATCAGCCTCACCGGCCTGGCCCGGGACGAGGTCGGCGAGCTGATGACCCGCACCGCCGGCCGGGTGCCCGATGCGAACTGCGTCGACGACGTGCACCGACGCACCGGCGGAAACCCCTTCTTCGTGGAACAGACCGCCCGGCTCTGGCACGCCGACGGCGGGCTGCCGGCTATTCCTCCCGGCGTACGGGAGGTGGTGGTGCGGCGGCTGGACCACCTGCCCGCCATGGTGGCCGACGCGCTCACCGTCGCCGCCGTGCTGGGGCGGGAGTTCCACGGCGAGGTCCTCGCGGCCGGTGTCGGCCTGCCGCCGGGCCGGGTCGGTGAGCTGCTGGAGGTCGCGGTCACCGCGCGCCTGCTGTTCGGGCTGGGCGACGGCCGCTACGCCTTCGTGCACGACCTGGTCCGCGAGACGCTCTACGAGGCGCTGACCGAGGACGACCGTGCCGCACGGCACGCCGCCGTGGTGCGGGCCGTCGAGGCGCACGACACGCTGAACCAGCTGCTGATCCCGGCCGACGTGGCCCGCCACGCATGGCTGGCCGGACCGCATCTGGAGGCGTTCCGCGTCACCGAGCTGCTGCTCGAGGCGGCGCGGGACGCCCGGTGCCGGCTGGCGCTGGAGGAGTCCACCGTGCACCTCCGGCGGGCGCTGGAGGTCGCCCGGGACGACCTCCAGCGGGTAAAGATCATGACGGCGTTGACCGACCAGCTCTTCCACTGCGGTGCCCGCGAGGAGGCTCGCCAACTGCTCAGCGACGCCACGGCGCTGGCCCTGACGGTTGACGACCAGGCGACGCTGGCCCGCTTCGCGCTCAACGTACGCCGCCACTGGCAGCTCGAGCCGATACCCGGCATCGACGGCGAGGCGCTGCTGCGGGAGGCGTACCGGCGGCTGATCGGCGAACCCGACGACAGCGCCGGGCCGGCCGTCCTCGAAGCAGACCTGATCACCGCCACCGAGACGCTCGCCCGGTCGACGCGCGACGACGAGGCGCTCACCTTCAGCCTCTGGGCGCGACACGACTCCACCTGGGGGTTGGGCACCGCCGCCGACCGGGCCGCCCTCACCGGTGAGATCCGCGAGGTCGCGCGTCGCAGCGGCGACCGGGAAACCGAGCTGTGGTCCACCTCCCTGCGCTGGGTGGCGTTGCTGGAACTCGGCGATCCGCGCTATCTCGACGAACTCACCGCCTTCGTCACCGGCGGACGACAGACCGGCAAGCCCCGGCACCAGATGGCGGCAGCGATCGACGGCGGCATCATCGGCGCCTTCCGCGGCGACTTCGCCGGTGCGGAGACGTGCTACGCCGAACTCGGTGAGCTGGACGACTGGGAGCACGCCGACCATGCCTTTCTCGGACACCACCTGCGCTGGGCATTGCTGCTGTTGCGGGGCCGACTCGACGAAGCCGACGCGTTGCTCGACCGGCTAGCCAAGGCTGATCATCCGCAGCTCGGCCTGCTGCGGGCGATCACCGCCGCCGAACGCGGTGACCACCGCACGGCGGCCGACCTCAGCGCGGAATTCGAAGCCGCGGGTACCCGGATCACCGGGTCGATCTCGCCGCTGTGGTTGCGGTTGCGCGCGCAGGCCACGGTCGGCGACCCGAGTCGCTGCGCCGAGATCCGTGCGGCGCTGCTGCCGTACCGGGGCCAGTGGCTCGTCTCGCTGTACGGCTGCGACGTCAGCGGCCCGGTCGATCACTGGCTCGCCGTGGTCGACGTCGTCGAGCAGCGCTGGGACGACGCCGTCGCCGGTTTCTCCGCCGCCCGCGCCGCCGCTGACCGGATGGGTGCCCGCCCCTGGTCGCTGATCGCCCGGGCCGCACTCGCCGACGCCTTGCACGCCCGTGGTGGCCCGGGAGACGCCACGAGCGCCGCCGCGCTGCGCGTCGAGACCGAGCGCGAGGCCCGCGAACTCGACATGCCGCAGATCCCGGCCCGACTCGCCGCCGCCTCGGCCTTGCCAGCCGTCGAGCAACCCGAACGGTACGCCGAGACGCTTCCAGCATCCGGCTCCGCGACGGCCGGCTCCGCGTCGGCCGGCTCCGCGACGGCGGGCACAGCGTCGGCTGGCTCCGCGACGGCCGGCTGGGCCACGGTCGGCGGGGCGTCGGCGGGCACAGCGTCGGCGGGCACAGCGTCGGCTGGCTCAGTGGTGGCCGACGGGGCGGTGGCAGTCACCGCGGCGGGGTTGGCGGCTGGCCCGGCGTGGACGGCCGCAGCCGGGGGGCGGTCGGGCGAGTCGGCAATGGGGTCGGTGCCGGTCGGGACGGCCGGCAACGGTGGTGCGCTGGGGCCGGCGTACGAGTTCCGGCCCGACGGAGCCGTCTGGCGGCTCACCTTCGACGGCGGCACGGTTCATCTACCCGATGCCAAGGGGCTGCACGACCTGCGACTCTTGCTCGGCCGCCCGGGGGGCGACGTGCCCGCGGTCGAACTGCTCGACCCGGCTGCCGGGCTGGAACTTGTCGCTGCCCGCCGGATGGGCGGCGATCAGGTGCTCGACGACGAGGCGAAGAACCGCTACCGGCGCCACCTGGCACGGCTCGACGACGAGATCGACCTGGCGGCCGGGCGCGGTGACGAGCGCAGGGTTGCGGCGTTGGGCAATGAGCGGCAGGCGTTGATCGACCAGTTGAAGGCTGCCGCCGGGTTGGCCGGTCGTACTCGTCGGCTCGGTGACGAAGCGGAACGGGCCCGCAAGACGGTCACCGCCCGCATCCGCGACACCCTGCGGCGTCTCGACGAACGGCACCCACCCCTCGCCACCCACCTGCGAGCCACGATCTCCACCGGCGCCGCCTGCCGCTACCTCCCACCCACCCCCCTCCCCTGGCACCTCTAACCCCACCCCACCCCACCTGTCCGACAAGTTGATCATGAGGTTAGCGGCGTATTCGATCTCTATGAGTGCCGCTAACCTCATGATCAACGGGGTCATGCGGGGGGTGGGGTGGGTGGGGTGGGTGGGCTAGCGGCGGTTGTAGCGGTACATGGTTAGGGTGCCGAAGACGACGATGAAGGCGGCGCTCCAGAGCACGATCCACATCATGGCCGAGGCGTCCGTCGAGCCGGCCATGGCCGCGCGTACCGACGAGACCAGGTGCGTGATCGGGTTGGCCTTGACGAACGCCTGGAGCCAGCCGGGCATGGTGGACGGGTCGACGAAGACGTTGCTCAGGAAGGTCAGCGGGAACAGCACCATCATGCTGACCCCCATCACCGACTTCTCGCTGCGCAGGATCAGGCCGAAGAACGTCCACACCCAGGAGAACGCGAAGGAGAAGACCACCAGCAGGCCGATCCCGGCGAGGACGCCGAGCACGCCACCGCCGGGGCGGAAGCCGAGCACCAACCCGACGGTGAGGATCACCAACGCGGCGAGGACGTAGCGCAGCACGTCGCCGACGATCATGCCGACCAGCGCGGCGGGCCGCCAGACCGGCAGCGTCCGGAACCGGTCGAAGACGCCCTTCTCGATGTCGGTGTTCAACCCGACGCCGGTGTACATGGTGATCATCACGACGCTCGTCACCATGATGCCCGGCAGGAAGAACTGCAGGTAGTCACGAGGACTGTCGGCGAGCGCGCCACCGAACAGGTACGTGAACATCAGCACCATGATGATCGGGAAAGCGGTCACGTCGAAGAGCTGCTCCGGCACGTGCTTGATCTTCAGCAGGGCGCGCCAGCTGAAGGTGAGCGACGCCGACAGCGGGCTCGGCCGGGGCGGTCGCGCGCCCGGTGCGAGGACCGTCGCGAGCGCCTCGGAGGAGGGTACGAAGACCGTCGGCGCGCGGCCGGTCGAGGTGGCGGTGTCGCTGCTCATCGGGCTGCCTCCAGTTCGTCGTCCCGTTCGTCGGTGGCTGCCCCGGCGGGGTGGTCGGTCAGGGCCAGGAAAACCTCGTCCAGGCTGGGCTGGCCGAGAGAGAAGTCGTCGACCACGATCCCGGCCCGGGACAGCTCGCCCAGTGCCCGGGCGGCCTGCGCGCTGGCGTCCAGTTCGCTGCCGTCGCCACCCACCCGGGCGGTGATCGCCACCGGGTCGGCCTCCAACTGGACCGGCACGCTCAGCGTCGCCTGCAACAGCCGTTCGGCCTCGGGTCGCTGGTCGGCCTTACGCAGCCGCAGGTGGACCGTGCCGGAGCCGACCGACGACTTCAACTCGCCCGGGGTGCCCTCCGCGATCACCCGGCCGTGGTCGACCACCGCGATCCGGCTGGCCAGCTTGTCGGCCTCGTCCAGGTACTGCGTGGTCAGCAGCACGGTGGTGCCGTGCGCGACGACCGCCCGGATGATCTCCCACACCTGGTTGCGGCTGCGCGGATCCAACCCGGTCGTCGGCTCGTCGAGGAACAGCAGGTCGGGGGTGTTGAGGATGCTCGCCGCGATGTCGATGCGTCGCCGCATGCCGCCCGAGTACTTCTTCACCTGCCGTCCGGCCGCCTCGGTCAACCCGAACGCGGTCAGTAGCTGCTCCGCCCGTTGCCGGGCGGCGGACTTGGACAGGCCGAGCAGCCGGCCCAGCAGGATGAGATTCTCCGTGCCGGTCAGGTCCTCGTCCACCGAGGCGTACTGGCCGGTCAGGCTGACCCGGGCGCGTACCGCGTCGGCCTCGGCGACCACGTCGTGACCGAACACCCGGGCCTGCCCGCCGTCCGGGCGCAACAGGGTGGCCAGCACGCGTACCGCTGTCGTCTTGCCGGCCCCGTTCGGACCGAGCAGTCCGTACACGGCACCGGCCGGAACCTGGAGGTCGATGCCCGCGAGCGCGCGGGTCTCACCGAAGGATCGGGTCAGCCCCTCGGCCTCGATGGCGAGGCCGGTGCTGCGTCTACTCATGATTGCGACGTTTCCTTCCGTTCGTCACGCGTGTGAGCCGGGCCACCGCGGCCCGACGACCCACCACACCCCACGGGTACGACAGCACGCTCCGTTCCGTGGCCGCCCGCCAGCTACAACGACGCTGGCCGCCGGGAGTGGTCGGCTCACCTCACAGGCGCGAGACGGCGGACGGCCGCCGCTAGATCAGATCTAGCGGCGGCCGTCCCGACACCACCTGTCGGAAGCGGGGGGGGGGGGGCGGGGGGCGGGCGCCGGGCTCTCGGTGTGGGTGTTGTTTTTGGGCTCT